>NZ_LZIZ01000161.1:0-12416 GCF_001666915.1 Mycobacterium sp. E3339
GGCCGGCGCCCACCGGTCCCAGTGCCATGGACCCCCGGCCAGCCCGGGGACGATGCCGTGCGTGACCGACCGCGCCAGCAGGTCCGCCGTCATCGCCAGGTCGGTGCTCCACCGTCGCTGGTTCACCACGGCCACATACAGCGCGATCCAGCCCGCCGTCACCGTCAGGGCCGGGATCCACAGCCGCAGCCCGGCCCGCCACACCGTCCGCAGCGCCGCCCGATCACCCTGGACGTGGCGCAGCAGCGCGGCCACCGCGAACGCGACGAACGGGATCACCGCGGCCTTTTCGAAGAACAGCAGCCCGCCGAAGTAGACCAGCGTCCCGGTCAGCGCGTAACGCCGGTCGCCGGTGCGCACCAGCTGGACGGCGTCGCCGCACACCCAGGCCAGCGCGGCCAGCATCGGCAGCGAGTTCAGCGCCGCGGCCCACCAGGCGAAGCCCGGCACGGCCAGCGGCGTGAACAACGCGAACGTCAGCGGGAGCAACAGCACCGGCCGCCAGCCGAGGATGACGTGCAACGCCCGCAGCAGCGCCAGCGAGGCCAGCAGCTGCAGCACCAACAGGCTGATTGCCGGGCCGGTCCAATTCAGCGGGGCCAGCCGGATGATGGCCCCGCCGACCAGAAAAGCACCCGGCATGACGTGGCCGTCGTGGTCGTCGAACAGGTACGCGGGCGACAGCAAGTTGTGGGTGCCGGCCTTGCCGATCAGGATCAGGTCGTCCCAATAGAAGTAGCCCCCGAACGCCAGCGCCGCGCGTATTCCCAGCTGGACGGCGATCAGCGCGATGGCCACGGCCGCTATGTATGGTGGGCCGGTGCGCGCACTGGTCACCGGGGCAGCCGGATTCATCGGGTCGACGCTAGTCGACCGCCTGTTGGCCGACGGCCACGCGGTGGTGGGGCTGGACAACTTCGCCAGCGGCCGCGCGAGCAACCTCGAGCACCTCGCCGACAACCCGGCGTTCGTCTTCGTCGAGGCGGACATCGTCACCGCCGACCTGCAGGCCATCCTCGACGAGCACCGGCCCGAGGTGGTGTTCCACCTGGCGGCCCAGATCGACGTGCGGCACTCGGTGGCCGACCCGCAATTCGACGCCTCGGTCAACGTCATCGGCACCGTGCGCCTGGCCGAGGCGGCGCGGCTGGCGGGGGTGCGCAAGGTCGTTCACACCTCGTCCGGCGGCTCCATCTACGGCACCCCGCCCCAATATCCGACGCCCGAGACCGTGCCGACCGACCCGGCGTCGCCGTATGCCGCGGGGAAGGTGGCCGGGGAGATCTACCTGAACACCTTCCGCCACCTGTACGGCCTGGACTGCTCGCACATCGCGCCGGCCAACGTCTACGGCCCCCGCCAGGACCCGCACGGCGAGGCCGGTGTGGTGGCGATCTTCGCCCAGGCGCTGCTGTCGGGTAAGCCCACCCGGGTGTTCGGCGACGGCGGCAACACCCGCGACTACGTGTTCGTCGACGACGTGGTGGACGCCTTCGTCAAGGCCGCGGGGGAGGCGGGCGGTGGGCAGCGCTTCAACATCGGCACCGGCATCGAAACCTCGGACCGGCAGCTGCATTCGGCGGTGGCGGCGGCCGTCGGCGGGCCCGACGATCCGGAGTTCGCGCCGCCGCGGCTCGGCGACCTGAGGCGGTCCTGCCTCGACATCGGTTTGGCGGAGCGGGTTTTGGGGTGGCGGCCGCGGGTCGGGCTCGACGACGGCGTGCGCCGCACGGTCGAGTACTTCCGCGGCGCGCGGACGGTCTGACCCCGCGCCTTCTGCCGCGGCTTCGAGTGTGCGTCTAGGGCGGGGACTTCGCAGAAATTCCGCCGTGGGTACACCCGCAATGCCGTCAGCGCACACTCAGCCGCGGCGCGCGGGCAGGTTGGGCTACACGTTCGACGCAGAGTGCGGAGCGTCGGGCTCCTCGGCGCCCTCGAGCGCGACCGCCCGGGCCAGCCGCGCGTAGCGCAGCTCCAGGTCCTTGAACCGCATGTAGGTGCTCATGGTGGTGAAGCAGAACGCCATGATCAGCGCGTAGAGCATCAGGTCGGTGCCGCGGCGCACCCCGAACCAATGCGCGACGACGGTCGTGTCGTCGGGCCGGACCACGGCGTAGATCCCGGCCAGCACGAAGACGACGTAGCCGACCTTGACCCAGGCCCGCGAGCGCGCGTTCCGCCGCGACCGCAGCAGGTAGACCAGCAGCGCGACGATCGAGCCGATCAGCAGCACCTGGATCCAGTTCATCGTGAAGCCCTCCCTCGCAGGAACCCGTCGAAGATGATGTTGACGCCGTTGAGCAGCGGCTGCCCCTTCGACTTCGAGTAATCGGTGTAGAGCACCTCGACCGGTTGTTCGACGATGCGCCAATGGTTTTCGGCGACCAGCATGATGAACTCGTTGGCGTGGCTCATGCCGCTCATGGTGATGTCCAGCCCGTCGGCGACCTTCTTGTTGAACACCCGCAGCCCATTGTTGGTGTCGGTCAAGCCAAGTCGGCGACCGCGGCGGCTCAGCCGCGCGGCGGTCTGCAGCACCACCCGCTTCACGAACGGCGGTCGGGTCCCGCCGTGCGCGCCGAACCGCGTGCCGATCACGACGTCGACGTCCTCCGCGCACAGCCGGTCGATCATCGCGGCCAGATCCTTGACCCGGTGCTGCCCGTCCCCGTCGAACGTGGCGAACACCTGCGCCCCAGGCTGTTTGCGCGCGTACTCGACGCCGGTCTGGATGGCCGCCCCCTGCCCCAGATTGATCGGGTGGCGCACCAGGTGCGCACCGGCCCGGCGGGCGATCTCGCCGGTGTCGTCGGCGCTGCCGTCGTCCACGCAGACGACGTTGTCGAACACGGAGCGCACGTCGGCGACCACCTCGCCGATGACGGCGGCTTCGTTGAAGGCGGGGATGACGATCCAGGCGCCCGAGTATCTGGGTTCAGTAACCATCTAGCCCATAAGGTTAGCCAGGATCAGCCGGCTGAGCGCCCGGCGCGCGCCAGCGCCGCCAGATGAACGCCGATTCCGACCACGGGTCCGCACAGCAGGGCCACCACGGTGCGGGCCGGCAGGGGCAGCGGTAGCAACAGCAGCAATCCCGACGCCACCGTCGCTGAAACCCAGCCCAGCGAGTACGCCCGGTGCAGCGCGGCCGCGACGGCCCCGGCGCCGGTGAGCGTCAGCATGGCGATCGCCAGTGCCGCCCCGGTGAGCCAGGCCAGCAGCGCACCGCTGGCGTGGTACTGCGGCCCGAACGCGGCCCGCAGCAACCAGGGGCCCACCAGCCCGGCCGCCCCCACCCCGACCGCGCCGACGCCGGCGATGATCGCGGCCGGGGCGACCAGGGCGCGAATCCGGTCACCGCGCGCGTCGACGAAATGCGCGATCAGGTTGCCCTGCATGGCCGTGAGCGGCACCAGCAGCGGCGCCCGCGTCAACGTCACGGCCAGGATGATCACCCCGCCCTCGGCCCCCAGCTCGTTGCTGGTCAGCTTCAGCAGCACCGGAAAGCCCATCACCAGGACCGCGCTGGCGCCGGCGGCGGTGATCGAATGGGCGGCTCCCCGCAGGAAGGTCTGGACGCCGCCGGGCGTCAGCGCCTGGGCGGCGGCCCGGGCCGACGGGGAGACCGCCAGCACGATCACCCACGCGACCGCGCCCGCGACCGTGGCCCACAGGTAGCCGACCAGCCGCCAGCCGAGCAGGACGGTGGCCGCGGCGACCGCCACCCGGATGACGGCGTCGGTCGCCATCAACGCCCCATAGCCGGTCCACCGGTCGGTGCCGGCCAGCATGCCCAACAGGGTGGCGTGCACGCAGAACCCGGCCAGCCCGACGGACAGCAGCGCCACCGACAGCCACCGCTCCTCGACGAACACCCGCCCGCTCCACAGCGGCGAGCTGCCGCCGATGACGCCGGCCGCGGCCACACCGACCAGCATGGCGACCCGCAGCGGGTGGGTTCGCGGTTCGTCGCCGGCCGGCGCCGCCGAGTAGCGGGCCGACCGGACCTCCCGGGTGGTCTCCTGCAGCAGCCCGAAGGCGGCGCCGGTGACCAGGCCGAACGCCCCCCAGAACACCCCGAACACCGAAAAGCCGCCCGGGGCCAGGTCACGGGCGGCCAGATAGATCACCGCGTAGCCGCACAGGGCGGTCAGCGCCGTCGCGGTGGCGACCCGGGCCACGCTGCCGCGCGTGATCGGACCGGCGCCGGTCGACGCTGGGGTACCGCCGACTTCGGGCATCGCCACAATTTGAAAATAGTAGGTGCCGGTGGGCGCTGGTCGGCGGCGGCGAGCGGCGTTCGCTATCGTGGGCGGCTGTCGGAAAGGACCTTGGCCGCCTTGCGCATATTCGGGATCTCGCTGTTGGTCTCCGTGGCGGCCCTCGCGGTCGGATACGCCCACGGCGGCCTCAAAGACCTCTTCCTGCTGCTGGTGCTGGCCACCCTCGAGGTGTCGCTGTCGTTCGACAACGCCATCATCAACGCCGCGATCCTCAAGCAGATGAGCCCGTTCTGGCGGCAGATGTTCTTGACCGTCGGGATTCTGATCGCGGTCTTCGGCATGCGGCTGCTCTTCCCGCTGGTGATCGTGTGGGTGACCGCGGGACTCGATCCGGTCCGCGCGATGCAGTTGGCGCTGAACCCCCCGCCGCACGGCGCGCTGGAATTCCCCGACGGCTCGCCCAGCTATGAAAAGCTGATCACCGCCGCGCATCCGCAGATCGCGGCGTTCGGCGGCACATTCCTGCTGATGCTGTTCTTGGATTTCGTCTTCCACGACCGAGACATCAAGTGGCTCAAGTGGATCGAGATCCCGTTCGCCCGCATCGGGCGGCTGGGCCAGGTGCCGGTGGCGGTCACCGGCGTCGCGCTGATCCTCGTCGGCACGCGGCTGACCCACTCCGGCGGCGAGCGCGCGACCGTGCTCACCGCCGGATTGCTCGGCCTGGTGACGTACCTGGTGGTCAACGGTCTGAGCCGGGCGTTTCGGCCCCCGGACATCGACGCGGTGTCGGCCGGCACGGCGGCCGGCAAGGCCGGCCTGAGCCTGTTCCTCTATCTCGAGGTGCTCGATGCCGCCTTCTCGTTCGACGGGGTCACCGGCGCCTTCGCGATCACCTCGGACCCCGTCGTCATCGCCCTGGGTCTCGGGCTGATCGGGTCGATGTTCGTGCGGTCGATCACGATCTTCCTGGTGAAGCAGGATGCGCTGGACCGGTACGTGTACCTGGAACACGGCGCGCACTGGGCGATCGGTGTGCTGGCGGTGATCATGCTGCTGTCGATCGCCCCGCGGTTCGAGGTCCCCGATCCCATCACCGCCTCGGTGGGCGTGGTGTTCATCGGGGCGGCGCTGAGCTGGAGCGTGCTCCGCAACCGGCGCCAGGCCAAGGCCGCCGCCTCGCCGGCCGGCTAGGCCTCGATCTGGCCCGCGATGCGCCGTTCGATGCTGACCCGCGCGGGCGCCGGCAGCGCGATCAGGCCGTCCAATTCCTTGCTCGCCCGCGCGTAGGCATTCTGGCGTTCCTCGCGGGTGGCGGCGTCGTCCTGCGCCAGGTGCAGCAGGCTCTGGGCCCGCGCCATCCGTTGTTGCTCGTCCGCCGAGAAGTCGCTGCGGCGCCGGCGAATCGCCTCGGCCTCGGCGATCTCGAACGCGCTGACGTATTCGTGAACGGCGTCGCGGTATTCGGCCAAGGCGTCCCGGTCGCCGAGCAGGCTCTCTGGCGGTTCCGGCCGCAGCAGGTCCGCGTGCCGCTTGGCCTTGTGAAAGGCGACGGTCAGCGGGGCGCGCATGTCGGTCATCATCGGGAAGTCGAGCAGTCGCGCGATGTCGACTTCGTATTCGAGCCACCGCCCGTCGGTGCCGTTATGCGCCGCAACGAGTTTGGCGAGCTCTCGTCGGTCGCTCTCGTGGTTGGTCCGCGCCCGGCCGGAGGCCTCGGCCACCGCGATCTTGGCTTGCTGCTTGAGCCGATACCGCTCGAGCCGACGCTCGGCCCGGCGCTCGTTGGCGGCGGCAATGGCGCGAAGGCCGCCGCCGATCGCGCCGCCCAGCGGAAAAACCAGCCACCAGAAGTTGGCGGCGAAATGCCACACCGGGGTCACCTCGCCAGGATGCCACCGGAAATCGGGGTGCGGTTACGCCGTGAGCGTCACCGCACCTCAGCGGGCGTCAGTGCCCCTCTTTCTTGAACCGCTCGATCGAACGCTGCACCTCGGCCTCGGCCTCCGCGCGGCCGACCCAGTCGGCGGCCTTCACGAACTTGCCCGGCTCCAAGTCCTTGTAGTGCACGAAGAAGTGCTTGATCACGTCCAGCTCGAACTCCGGAACGTCGCCGATGTCCTGGACCTGGTCCCAGCGGTGGTCGCCGGCGGGCACGCACAGCACCTTGTCGTCGCCGCCCTTTTCATCGGTCATCCGGAACATGCCCACCGGACGCGCCTCGACGATGACTCCGGGAAAGACCGACTGCGGCAGCAGAACCATCGCGTCCAGCGGGTCGCCGTCTTCGCCGAGGGTGTCCTCGATGAAGCCGTAGTCGGTCGGGTAGCCCATCGAGGTGTACAGGTAGCGGTCCAGACGCACCCGTCCCGTCTCGTGGTCGATCTCGTACTTGTTCCGCTGGCCTTTCAGGATCTCGATGGTCACATCGAATTGCACTGTGCGCTCCTTAGATCTGGGCGTTTCGCGGTGGTCCCGTCGCGTCGGGGATCACCCTAGTCGAGCCCGGTGCGCCGGATTCGGCAGAATGGGTCGGAGACAGTCAGGAGAGCGATGGGTCCCACTCGCTGGCAAAAATCCACCCAGGTGTTCGTTGGGTTGGCGGTGCTGGCGTTCGTTGCCGCCGTGGTGGCGGCGGCGACGTTTTTCACCTCGGCGGGCCACGGCGGCAACAGCTCGCACGCGCCGATACCGCCTCCGCACGCGCCGCCGGTCAAGCCGGGCATGGTCCCGGTCAGCGACTCCGCGGAGACTCCCAACCCCGCCGGAGTGGCGGCCGTGCTGTCTGCCGTGGCGGCCGATCCGAACCTGGGCAGGTTGGGCGCCCGGGTCACGGACGCCATGACGGGGAAAGAGCTCTGGCAGGTGGCGGACGACATGCCGCTGGTGCCGGCGTCGACCAACAAGGTGCTGACGGCGGCCGCGGCCCTGCTGACCCTGGACCATCAGGCCCGGATCAGCACGCGAGTGGTGGCCGGCAGCCAGAACGCCCAGGGGCCCGTGGTGCTGGTCGGTGCGGGTGACCCGGTGCTGTCGGCCGCGCCGCCCGGTGTGGACACCTGGTACCGCGGGTCGGCCCGCATCAGCGACCTCGTCGAGCAGGTCCGCCGCAGCGGCGTGACCCCGACCGCCGTGCAGGTCGACACCTCGGCGTTCAGCGGGCCGACGATGGCCCAGGGCTGGGATGCGGCCGACGTCGACAACGGCGACATCGCGCCGATCGAGTCGGTGATGATCGACGCCGGGCGCATCCAGCCGACCACGGTCAACTCCCGACGGTCCCGCACCCCGGCGCTGGATGCCGGGCGGGAGCTGGCCAAGGCGCTCGGCCTGGATCCCGCCGCGGTGACGATCGCGACCGCGCCGTCGGGCGCGCGGCAGCTGGCCGTCGTGCAGTCGGCGCCGCTGGTCCAGCGGTTGTCGGAGATGATGGACCACTCCGACAACGTGATGGCCGAATGCATCGCCCGCGAGGTGGCGGCCGCCATCAACCGGCCGCGCAGCTTCGCCGGTGCGGCCGACGCGGTGACCAACCGGTTGAGCACCGCGCACGTCGACACCGGCGGCGCCACGCTGATGGATTCCAGCGGTCTTTCGGTGGACGACCGGTTGACCGCCAAGACGCTCGACGGTGTGCTGCAGGCCGCCGCCGGACCCGACCAGCCGACGCTGCGGGCGCTGCTGGACCTGCTGCCGATCGCGGCCGGCAGCGGGACGCTGGCCGACCGTTTCACCGACGCGGCATCCAACCAGGGGCCGGCCGGCTGGTTGCGGGCCAAGACCGGATCGCTGACCGCGGTCAACGCCCTGGCCGGGGTGCTCACCGACCGCAGCGGACGGGTCCTCACGTTCGCCTTCATCTCCAACGCCGCGGGGCCGAACGGCCGCAACGTGATGGACGCGCTGGCCACCAAGCTGTGGTCCTGCGGGTGCGCATGAGCCCGCCCTCGGAGCTGACGCTCGGTACCGCGGTCGACTGGGGATTTGCCGCAACCGTCGGCCAACGGCTGGCCCGCCCGGGTCCGGCTGCGAGCGACTACACGCGGCGCCAGGTGATCGACGAGCTCAGCCGCTCGGCCGCGGAGGCCGAACCGCCGGTGCGCGAGGTCACCGGCCTGGTCACCGAGGGCGCCGTGCCGCCGGCCCGCATCGTCGACCGGCCGGAGTGGATCGGCGCGGCGGCCGAGTCGATGCGCGTGATGATGAAGGGGGCCGAGAAGCCGCGGGGTTTCTTCACCGGCCGCGTCACCGGCGCGCAGACGGGGGCCGTGCTGGCGTTCGTGTCGTCGGGCATCCTCGGCCAGTACGACCCGTTCGCGAGGGGCCTGGACGCCTCCAACGAGGGAAGCCTGCTGCTGGTGTACCCGAACGTGATCGCCGTCGAGCGGCAGCTGCGGGTCCAGCCCTCCGACTTCCGGCTGTGGGTCTGCCTGCACGAGGTGACCCACCGGGTGCAGTTCACCGCCAACCGGTGGCTGTCCGACTACATGTCCGAGTCCCTGGCCCTGCTGACGCGGGACGCCGGCGAAGACATCGCGCAGGTGGCGAGCCGGCTCGCGGAGTACGTCCGCAACCGCGGCGACGGGTCGGCGGACGGCAACTCGTCGGGCATTGTCGGCTTGGTGCGCGCGGTGCAGTCCGAGCCGCAGCGTCAGGCCCTCGATCGGCTGCTGGTGCTCGGCACGCTGCTGGAGGGCCACGCCGACCACGTGATGGACGCCGTCGGGCCGATGGTGGTGCCGTCGGTGACCACCATCCGCCGTCGATTCGACGAGCGCCGCAACCGCAAACAGCCGCCGTTGCAGCGGCTGCTGCGCGCGTTGCTGGGCCTCGACGCCAAACTCAGCCAGTACACCCGGGGCAAGGCGTTCGTCGACCATGTGGTGGGGCGGGTCGGCATGGAGCGGTTCAACGCCATCTGGACCGGACCCGAGACGCTGCCCCTGCCCGACGAGATCGAAGAACCTCAGCGATGGATCGACAGGGTGCTGTAGGGCAGCTGCGCGCGGCTGTCGAGGCGTTCATCGAGACCCACGTCGCCACCGTCGAGCGATGGGGCGTGGCGCTGTCGGGCGGACCCGATTCCCTCGCGCTCACCGCGGTGGCGGCGCAGCTGCGGCCGACCACCGCGGTGATCGTCGATCACGGCCTGCAACCCGAGTCGGCCGCGATCGCCGAAACCGCCCGCGAGCAAGCCGTCACGTTGGGATGCGTTGCCGCACAAGTGGTTCGCGTGCACGTCGGCAACGAGGGCGGCCCCGAGGCCGCCGCCCGCGCCGCCCGCTATGCCGCCTTGAGCGCCTACCACGACGGGCCGGTGCTGCTCGGCCATACGCTCGACGACCAGGCCGAGACAGTCCTGCTGGGGCTGGGCCGGGGGTCGGGCGTGCGGTCGATCGCCGGCATGCGGCCGTACGACTCGCCATGGGGCCGGCCGTTGTTGGGCGTGCGCCGGGCCGTGACGCACGCCGCCTGCCGCGAGCTGGGCCTGACCCCTTGGCAGGATCCGCACAACACCGACCGCCGCTTCACCCGGTCCCGGCTGCGCCTGGAGGTGCTGCCGCTGCTGGAGGACGTGCTGGGCGGGGGCGTGGCCGAGGCGCTGGCCCGCACGGCGACCGCGCTGCGCGAGGACACCGAGCTGATCGACACCCTGGCCGCCCAGGCGCTGCCGGGGGCCAAGGAGGGTGCGGGCCTGCGGGCACAGGCCCTGGCGGCGCTGGCCGCCCCGGTTCGGCGCCGGGTGATCCGCGGCTGGCTCCTGGCCGGTGGCGCAACAGGCCTGACCGACAAGCAGATCCGCGGTGTCGACGCGCTCGTCACCGCCTGGCGCGGGCAGGGCGGGGTGGCGGTCGGGTCCGCGCTGCGGGCCGAGCGGTTGATCGCGGGGCGGCGCGACGGCGTTCTGACGCTGTGGCGCGAACCCGTCCGGTAGGCGCAATACCGGGGTCGCCGTTGGTTATTCGGCCGTTGGCGTGGCACTCTGTGGGCGTGGCCCAGATCTCCTCGGCGATCACCCCCGCCCAGCCCGTGGAGCTGTATCCGGGGGACATCAAGTCGGTGCTGCTCACCGCCGAGCAGATCCAGGCGCGCATCGCCGAACTCGGCGAGGAGATCGGCGGGCACTACGGCAGCGTGATGACCGAGACCGGCCAGGATCTGCTGCTGATCACCGTGCTCAAGGGCGCTGTGATCTTTGTCACCGACCTGGCGCGGGCGATCCCGGTGCCCACCCAGTTCGAGTTCATGGCGGTCAGCTCCTACGGGTCCTCGACGTCGTCGTCGGGGGTGGTGCGGATCCTCAAGGACTTGGACCGCGACATCCAGGGCCGCGACGTGCTGATCGTCGAGGACGTCGTCGACTCCGGCCTGACCCTGTCGTGGCTGCTGCGCAACCTCACCAGCCGCCATCCGCGTTCGCTGCGCGTGTGCACGCTGCTGCGCAAGCCCGACGCGAAGGGCGCGAACGTCGAAATCGCCTACGTGGGCTTCGACATCCCGAACGACTTCGTCGTCGGCTACGGCCTGGACTACGACGAGCGCTACCGCGACCTGTCGTACATCGGCACCCTGGACCCCCGGGTCTACCAGCAGTAGCCCTAGTCCAGCTCCCACACCGCGGTCACCGAAAAGCTCACGGTCTGCTGGCCGGGTTCCAGCGGGACCGCGCTCGGCATCGCCCTCGGGGGCGCCGGCGGCCCGCCTGTCGCCGGTTCCGACGCCTCCGAGATCGACAGCACCCGTCCCAGCCGGAGCCCGGACAGCTGGGCGTACTGTTCGGCCCGGCTCTTGGCGTCGTTGAAGGCCCGCGCGCGGGCGTCCTTGACCAGCTGCGAGTCGTCGGCGATCGAGTAGCTGACCGACTTGATCCGGGTGGCGTCGCCGCCGGTGCCGACGATGAGCGCCAGCATCCGGGACGCGGCGTCGGGCGGGTGGATCTTGACGGTGACGGCGTTGGTCGCGCGGTATCCGGTGATCGTGGCGGCGCCGTTGGGCTCGGGATTGCTGAACTGCGGCTGCAGCGTGACCTCGGTGGTGCTGATGTCTTTGTGGTCGACGCCGGCGCCGACCAGAGCATTGATGACCGCTTGCTGGCGATCGTTGGTCTGGTTCATCGCCGAGGTCACGTCGGGTGCGGTGAATTCGATCCCGACGTCCGCGGTCAGGGTGTCCGGGACGCCCTGGACCTGGCCGGACCCGAGGACGGTGACCTGACGGGGGTGCACCCCGGGCGCGGGCGCTGAGGGTGCGGAATCGCACGCCGACACGGTGGTGGCGGCCAAGCCGGCGACGGCCACGGCGATCAACTTGCGGGCGAACCTCGGGGCATTCTTTGCGACCGGCATGAGTGGCACCCTAGCCGCTCGGGGTGCGCCGATGCTACGGGCTGACCACTGCGGCTCGGTCGCAAAATCGAATTTCGTTGTGTGGCAATACTTTCAACCATAACTGGCGCGCCGGCAAACGTCTGATGCGCCGCATTAGCGGCCGCATATATGTGCATATATGTCCCAATCATATTGGTTTGTAATATCTTTCATGGGAAATCCAAATGTTCCAGCATTCTCGGCCAGCTAAGTGAACAGTCATCGAATCGGTGGTGAAGATGCGGCCGCGGGCCTGTCGTCCCGGGATGCGACTCCCTAACGTGTTCAGGCGTCTGAAAGCTGTTGATCTGAATCGATTTTCCAGGAGGGGACGTGTCTTATCTGATGGCTCAGCCGGACATGCTGCACTCGGCCGCCGGCGACCTGCACAGCATCAATACGGCTGTGCGGGAGGGCAATTCGGCGGCGGCCGTTCCGACCACCGGGGTGGCTCCCGCGGCCGCCGATGTGGTGTCGCTGTTGACCGCGGCGCAGTTCTCCTGGCACGCCAAGCTCTTCCAGGAGATCAGCGCCCAGGCCGCGACGGTTCGTGAGCAGTTGGCGACCACGCTGAGCATCAGCGCGGGTTCGTACGCCGCCACGGAGATCGCCAACACCGCCGCCGTCGGTTAGGCGGGGAGATGCTGGATTTCGCGCAGTTGCCGCCGGAGATCAACTCCGCGCTGATGTATTCGGGACCCGGCTCGGGGCCGCTGCTGGCCGCCGCTGCGGCCTGGAACGCACTCGCCGCCGAGTTGGATGCCGCGGCATCCTCCTACGGGTCGGTTCTCGCGGGACTTGACGACGGGCCGTGGCAGGGGGCGGC
>NZ_LZIZ01000162.1:0-884 GCF_001666915.1 Mycobacterium sp. E3339
CCGGCGCAGATCAGTGCGCGTTCGCCCAATTGGGTGCAGGCGGTGCTGATCATCTCGACCATCTCGGTGGGGGATTCGACCGGGATGCTGCCGCTGGCGAAGCAAATCGGCGGTGTTCCCGCGGCTATCCACGAGGCGACCTCATCGTCGGTGTCGGTCGTCATCTCCATGGTCAGGGCGCCGACAAAGGGCCGGCGGCCGTCCCATTTCGACCATTCCCGCGCCAGCCCGGGAAAGCACACGTCGTCGTAGCCCTGGATTTCCAGGGATCGGCGTTGGGCGATCCGGCGGGGCGCCGGACGGGTCGCCGGCGAGGGACCCTTCGCCTTCGGCAGGCCGAGTTCGCGCCGCTGCGCATCCTCGGGCTTCTTGTTCAGGCGCCAGGCCAACCAGTCGAACGCCATCATGGCCGACCGACCCAACGGGGGCGGCAGGATCGAGACCAGCTGGCCGTTGGGCCGCATCGGGGCGTGGTGCAGCGTGGCCAACGGGATGTCGTAGTACTCGGCGACGTTGGCGGCGGGCTCCTGGTAACTCTGCCCGACCAGCAACAGGTCGGCCCCGTCGGCCAGCGACGTCAGCGTCGTCGTCATGTGGCCCCAGCATTGGTCGCTGAGGTCCCACATCTCGCGCCACAACCCGCGCAGCTCCCGGACCTTCCAGAACGCGCCGAAGAAAGACGTCCAGAAGTTGCGGTACACGTCCAGCCACAGCTGGGTCTCTAGCCCATACGCGGCCGCCGGGAGACCGGCCGCCTCGGCGAAGCCGATCAGGTCGGGCGGCACCGCCATCCGCACGTCATGGCCCCTGCGCAGGAGTTCGCGACCGACGACGACGGAAGGCTCGATGTCGCCTCGAGTTCCATAGCAGGCCAGGGCAAACTT
>NZ_LZIZ01000163.1:0-41042 GCF_001666915.1 Mycobacterium sp. E3339
CGTGCGCCACCAGATCAGCACCGCGAAAACCGCGAGCACGACGACGGTGACGGCGGCTTGAATCACGTTGCGCCGCTCCTTCGGCGGGTAGACGTAGGCCGCGGCCACGAGCGCGCCCGTGACCAGCCCGCCCACGTGCGCCTGCCAGCTGATGCGCTGCGAGCTGATCAGCGGCGCAACGTGATTCAAGCCGCCGTCACCGTCGTCGTGCTCGCGGTTTTCGCGGTGCTGATCTGGTGGCGCACGGCGCAACTGCTCGCGGAGTTCTCCGCATGAGCTGGTGGATCACCCACGCGGAACGCACGCTGACCGAGGACGTGCCCGCGCCGCCGCATCGGGTTCGCGACTTCTACGTGGACCTGGACAACATCAAGCTGGTCCACCCGTTGATCGTGTCCGTGCAGACGTTGTCGCGCAGCGAAACCGCGGACGGCTATCAGCAGACGTATCGGGTCGTCGACCGAATCCCCTTGGGGCCGTTCACCTTGCGGACCGCCTACCGGGCGCGGCTGCGGGTGCCCGCGGCGGGCGACGTGCTGACCGAGGCGGATCAGCCGCCGGGGGTTCACCTGCGGGGCGTGGTGAGTTTCGAGCCGGTCGACGGCGGCACCCGGGTCACCGAGCGAATCCGGATAGCCGCGCCGCGGCCGCTGGCCGGCGTGACCGTCCGCGAGGGCGTCAAGGCGCACATCAAGATGCTGGCCGGCATCCGGAGTCACTTCGAATCGGGAACACCGAGGAGGTCGCTATGAAATGTCGTGGCGCTGTGATCCGCGGGGTCGGACACGACTGGGAGATTCGCGAGGTGCGGCTCGACCCGCCCCACGCCGGTGAGGTCCTGGTGCGAATGGCCGTCGCCGGCATCTGCCACTCCGACGACCACCTCGTCACCGGCGACGTGTTGCCCACCCCGGAGGTCCGCGCCTCAACCGGCATACCCGAGCCGGATTGGTACCCGATGCTCGGCGGGCACGAGGGCGCCGGCGTTGTCGAAGAGGTCGGGCCGGGCGTGACGACCCTGCGGCCGGGGGACCACGTGGCGATGTCCTTCATCCCCGCATGCGGCAGCTGCCGGTTTTGCGTGAACGGCCAGAGCTACATCTGCGACGCCGGCGCCAGCTTGTTTTCCAGGGAGATGCCCACCGACGGAACCTGCCGGCGGCACCTCGGCGACGAAAACCTCATGGCCTACGGCCAACTCGGCACCTTCGCCGAATACGCGGTGCTGACGGAGAAGTCCGTCATCAAGATCGACGACGCGATCCCCTTCCATGCCGCCTCGCTGGTGTCGTGCGGTGTCAGCACCGGCTGGGGCTCCGCGACGGTTACGGCGGGCACCGAGCCCGGCGACACCGTCGTCGTCATCGGCACCGGCGGGGTCGGCATGAACGCCGTGCAAGGCGCGCGCGCGGCCGGCGCGACCTACGTCGTCGGGGTGGATCCCGTTGAATCCAAGCGGGATTCGGCCAAAATCTTCGGGGCCACGCACACCGCCGCGTCCGCGCAGGAGGCGATCCCGCTGGTCACCGACATCACCGCGGGCGTGATGGCCGACCGCGTCATCCTGACGCCCGGCGTTTTGCACGTGGAGTTGATCCCGTTGGGAATGCGGCTGCTGCGCAAGGGCGGGACGTGCGTGGTCACCGGCATCACCCCCTACACCGAGCCGGTGGTCCCGCTCATCCTGCAGGAGATGGTGCTGTCGTCCAAACAACTCAAGGGTGCGCTCTACGGCGGGATGAATCCGCGCACCAGCGTGCCGCTGCTGTTGTCGATGTATCAGGCGGGCGCACTGAAGCTCGACGAATTGGTGACCCGGCATTACCGGCTCGATCAGATCAACGAGGCGTTCGCCGATCTGCGCGAGGGCCGCAACATTCGGGGCATCATCGATTTCGCGGGCGGGTGAGTCAACTCATCGCTCGATCCACTGCGACGTCAACGCGAACTCCGACAGGTACTTCGTCGAGCTCCAGCCGCCGTCGACGACGATCGTCTGGCCGTTGATGAAGCTTCCGCCCGGCGAACACAAGAAGGCGACGGTGCTGGCGATGTCGTCGACGCGGCCCAACCGCTGATGCGGCGTCATCTCGGTGTTGATCCGGCGGAATCGCTCGTCCTCCAACCGTTTTTCGACCATCGGCGTCACCGTCACGCCCGGCGCGACGGCGTTGCAGCGGATGCCGGCCGCGCCGTACTGGCAGGCGATGTGGGTGGTGAGCGCGGTCAGCCCGCCCTTGGCCGCGGAGTAGGCACCGCCGCGCAGGCCGCCGACGACCGCGAAGGTCGACGTCACGTTGATGATCGCCGATCCGGGCGCCATGTGCGGCAACACCTCGCGAGCGAGCCGAAACGGCGCCCGCAGCATCAAACCCAGGAAATAGTCCAGGGTTTCGTCGTCGGTTTCGTGCAGCGGCTTGGGCCCGCCCACCCCGGCGTTGTTGATCAGGAAGTCGATGTGACCCCAGCGGCTGACCGCGGTGTCCACGATGCGCCGCGGCGCGTCGTCGGCGGTCAGGTCGACGGCCACCGTCGCGACGCGATCCGGATCGCCGATCGCCCCCTCGAGCTCGGCCAGGCGATCGGAGTCGCGACCCGTCCCGACCACGGCCATGCCCATCTCGGCGAGCTTGATCGCACAACCCAGGCCGATGCCGCTGCTTGCTCCCGTGACGATCGCGACCTGCATCTCAGCCATCCTCAGTCTCCGCGCGCATCAGCGCGGCTCGGATCCGATGTTTGAGTATCTTCCCCGCGTCATTCTTCGGCAGGGCATCGGTGATCACGACCTGTTCCGGGGCCTTGAATTTGGCGACTCCCTTGCTCACCAACAGCTCCAGCAGGCTCGCGACGTCCGGCTGCGCCCCGTCCGCGGGCACGATCACCGCGCAAGCCCGCTCCCCGGTGCGCGCATCGGGCAGGCCGACGACCGCGATTTCCGCGATGCCGGGATGGTCGGCGAGCAGGTCCTCGACCTCCTTGGCCGAGATGTTCTCGCCGCTGCGGATGATGACGTCCTTGGCCCGGCCGGTCACCACGAGGTACGTCTCGTCGACCCAGCGCCCGAGATCCCCGGTGCGGAAAAAGCCGGCGGCGTCGAACGATTCGTCGTCGGAATGGCGGTAACCCGCCATCATCTGCGGGCCGCGCACGCAGATCTCTCCGTCCCCGGCGGGGGCGGCTTCGTGCGCGACGAGCTTGATCTCGGCGATGCCGGGCCTGCCGTCGGTGTCGGCCGCGGGTCCGCTTTCGTCCGGCAGGGGCGCGCCGACCGTCGCGACGGGAACTTCGGTGCAGCCGTACACCCGGGTGACCACCGCCCGCTCGAAATAGGCGGCGGCGCGGCGGATCAGCGACGGGGGCACGGAGGCGCCGCCGCAGATGAACACCTTCAGATCGGGCAGCCGGGTCTCGGCGCGCTCGGCCGCGGACAACAGTTGCTGCAGGAACGGCGTGGCGCCCGCCATGTGCGTGCAGCGTTCGGACTTCATCAGCGCCACCGCCTCGGCCGGATCCCATCGGTCCATCAGCACCGCGCTGGTGCCCAGCAGTAGCGGGCATTCGAACGCGTATATCGAGCCGCCGATGTGCGCCACCGGTGACGGGACCAGGAACGTGTCGCCCGGATCGATCATCCAATGGTCGCGGATCTGGCAGATCAGGGCGTGCATCGAATTGTGGCTGTGCAAAACCCCTTTGGGCCGGCCGCTAGTGCCGGAGGTGTAGAGGATCATCCGCACGTCGTCGGGATTCAGCGCCGGAAGCGCGGCGTCATCGAGGGGCTGCTCCAGCAGGGCCCGGTACGGGGTGTGCGGGCCCGCGGGCCCGGTTTCGGGGCCGCGCACCACCACCACCTCCGGCGCCGGGACCAGCTCGGCGGCCACGCGTTCGAGCATCGTCGCGTAGTCGTGGCCGCCGTATCGGTGTGGCACGAAAATCAAGGCTGCGCCGGCGTCTTCGAGGATGAAGCGCAGGTCGTGTTCGCGCAGCGAGGGCAGGATCGGGTTCACCACCATGCCGGCCAGTGTGGCGGCCAGATAGATGACGGCGGCCTCGTGCCAGTTCGGCAGCATGAACGACACCACGCTGCCCGCCGGTATGCGCGCCGACAGCGCGGTGGCCAGCGCGCCGGCCTGCGCATATAGCATGGCGCAGTCGAGTCGAACATCCTTGTCCACCAGCGCCGTTCGCCGGGGCGATTCGATCGCGGCGGTCCGCAGCGAATCGGCCAGCGTGGTGTGCACCCACAAGCCGCGCCGATATGCCGCCGACGCGTGCGCGGCGTCCCACGAGGTCGAGGGGAGCACGTCAACCGCCCTGGCCGCTGACGCGGCGCATGGTCATCGCGTAGCGAAACCTCGACGACAGGTGGGTGTTGATCGTCACCTGGGCCACCTCGCCGTCGGAGGTGGTGTAGGTGCGCCGCATCTGCAGCGCGGCCGTTCCCGCTTCGACGCCGAGGCCGTCGGCGAGTTCGGGCGACAGCAGTACGGCCGCGATCTCTTGGTGCAACTGGGCGACGCTCACCCCGAACAGGTCCTCGATCAACGGAAAGATCGGGCCGGCATGGCGTTGCAGCAGCCTGCCGACCGCGGCGAAGCTCCGGTTGATGTAGTACTCCGTGCGGCAGACCGGCACCGACGCACCGTCGGCCCGCCGGTAGCCGCGCACCGACAGCCACTGGGTGCCCACCTCGAGCCCGGTCCGAGCGGCCAGTTCCTCGTCGATCGTGACCATCGCGTTGGATTCGATCGTCAGCTGCGCGCCGGCCGCGAAGGCGAGGAGATCGTTGATCGACATCGCGTCCTGGGCGTAGGAACTGGACGCCGGGCGCGGCACCACTCGGGTGCCCGCGCGCGGCCGGGACGCGACCAGGTTGTCCTCCCGCAGCCGGCGAAGCGCTTCGCGCACGGTGTAGCGGCTCACCGCGAAGCGCTCGCACAGTTGCTGCTCGGTCGGCAGCTGCGAGCCCACCGGATAAACCCCGTCGACGATCTCCTTGCGCAGCGTCCGCGCGATCTGCAGGTAGCGGTGATCACCGGCGACGGCCTGGGGCATCAGCGGCCGCCCGTCGGGCGCAACGCCAGCACGCTGCCGTCGCCGTCGGCCGAGATGTAAAGCGTCCCGTCGGCCGCGGCCGCGATGCCGGCGAACGGCCCCTGCGGCCCGGAGAACGGCGGCATCCCGCGCAGCGGCTTGGGCGTGACACCCGGCGGGGGACCGACCGGCAGGCCCGAGGCGATGGTATGGCGCGCGTGGCTGGTCAAGTCGAACCGGATCACCGCCTTGGCACCGGCGTCGACGACGTAGAGCAGGCCGTCACGCACCAGGATGCCTTGCGGCCGTTCTAGATCGGCGACGACGGTGTCGACGCTCGACCCGGTGACACGGACCACCCGCCCGGCCCCGGCCTCCGCCACCAGGCACGCCCCGTCGGCGTCGACCGCGACACCGACGGGCTCGCGCAAATCGCTCGCCAGCACCTCGATCCCGCCCGACCGCAGCGACAGCAAACGCCCGGTGCCCAACTCCGCGAACACCACCCCGGCGGGAGCCGTGGCCACGCCGTAAAGCTGGTCGAAACCGTCTGCCAGGACCTCGGTTTCGCCGGCCTGCGGGCGGTAGCGGCTGACCTGGCCACCGGACGTGGTGACGACGAACTCGCCGGGTCCGCTCGCCGCCACGCCGCGCAGAAACCCCGGATACCCGGGGCTGAACAACATGCCCGCGGTGCGCAACGAGCCGTCGGGCCGGGCGACGTAGAAGTACGTGCCGTCGGCGACGTAGAGCAAGCCGTCGTCACCCACCGCCAGGTCCATCGGCCAGTTCAGCCCACCCGCCAACACGGACTGCGTTGTGCCGTCGGGCGATATCTCGGTGATCTCGCCGGTGAAGTTGGAGACGAACAGCCGGTCGCCGACGAAGGTGCAGTTGTCCAGCCCCGGATTCAGCTGGGCGAGCAGCCGCCGCTCGCCGGTGCGGGGATCGATGCGCAACACCTGCCCGCTGGCCACCTGGGTCGAGACGAGGTGGCCCTGCCCGTCGAACTTGACCGAGTCCGGCACGCCGAGATCGCCCGCGACGCGCTGCGGCTCGCCGCCGTCGGGGTCGACGCGCCAGATCTCGTTGGCGCCCATCACCGGGAAGTACAGCAGGCCGTCCGGGCCCACCTCCATGGCGTTCGGCGAGGGCACGTTCTCGAGAAGCACCCGCGGCGGCCCGCCCGCCAAATCGAACTCCAGCAGCCGCCCGCCCGCACGGCACTCACCGACGAACAGGCGGCCGCGGTGGAAGGTGATGCCATTGGCCGACGGAACGTCGTCGCGCAGCACCCGCGTTCGCCCGCTGGTGTCCCGCACGCTGACCCGGCCGTCCATCACCTCGGTCGCGTACAGGTTGCCGCTCGCGTCGAACGCGACATCGTCGGGCGCCACGATGTCGCCGCCCTTGGGGCTGGCGGTCGTCAGCTCGCCGGTGCGGTGATCCAGCGCGCTGATCTGACTGCCGGTCACCTGGGCGATGTAGATGCGCCCGTCGGGCCCCGTGCGCAAGCCGTTGGCACCGTACAGCCGGCTAGGGGCGGTGACCCGCTCGACGCCCCAGCCCTCGGCGACTTCGACCGGATGCGGCGCCGCATACCGCGAGGGCCGCGAGGAGATGGCCCGCGAAATGGTCATGCTCGCCGAGGTCCTTCCGTCCGCCGTTTGGGCTGGACGTTATCAACTCCGCTTAGTCCAGACAATAGCCGCGAAACGGCGCCGGCGCGGCCTTGACAGCAAAGTCCGCCGATCGGAATAGTGTTCTCCATCGGGCAGAATGCCATATTTTGTCCGGACAAAAATGGGCACGGGAAACCCGCTCCGCACGCTTGGCGGGAGGCGAAAGCAGGTCATGGACGATCACGGGCGCGGTCTGGGGCTCGACGGTCGCATCGTGGTGGTCTCCGGCGCCGGCGGGGGCGGCATCGGCACGACCGTCACCGCCATGACCGCCCGGGCCGGGGCCACCGTGATCGCGGTGAGCCGGTCGAAGGAAAATCTCGACGAGCACGTCGCCCCGCTCGCGCAACAGGGGCTGGCCGTGGTGCCGGTCGCGGCCGACGCGTCGACCGACGACGGCATCGCCACCGTGATCGATCAGGCCCGCCGCGCCGACGGCACCCTGTACGGATTGGTCAATGTCGCCGGCGGCGCCGAGCCGTCGACGTGGATGTCCTCGACCCGGGTGACGCGCGGCGACTGGCGCAAGATCTTCGCCGACAATCTCGAAACCGCGTTCTTCATGAGCCAGGCCGTGGCGAAAGAACTCGTCGCGCACGGGCAGCCGGGCTCGATCGTGTCGATCTCCTCGATCAGCGGCATGAACACCGCGCCGTTTCATATCGCCTACGGCACCGCCAAGGCCGCGATCGCGGCGATGACCCGCACGATGGCCCTCGAACTGGCGGCGGCGGGAATCCGGGTGAACGCCGTGGCGCCCGGCGTCACCGAGACCGCGGCCTCGCGCACGTACGTCGACGAGGACCCCGAGCGGGACCGGCGGGCGATCGCGATGGGCCGGCGTGGGCGACCCGAGGAGCAGGCCGGCGCCATCCTCTTCCTGCTCTCACAGATGGCGACCTACATCACCGGCCAGACGCTGCTCGTCGACGGCGGGCTGGGCCTCAAGTGGAGCCATCTCGACGCCGACAACACGTCGCTGTTCTTGCACGACGAGTCCTTCCGCGCGGCGATCAGGAGGATGTGATGACCGACCCCGCCAACGGCGCGAATTCCGCGGCGGCCGAGGAACTGTCGAGGCCGATGACCATCGGGGTCGAGGCGTACATCTGTCAGGACTACGCGCGCGCCGAACGCGACAAGCTCTGGCGCAGGGTCTGGCAACAGGTCGGCCGCGTCGAGGAGCTGCCCGAGGTGGGCAGCTACCTGACCTACGACATTCTCGACGACTCGATCATCGTGGTGCGCACCGGCGAACGAGAATTTCGTGCCCACCACAACGTCTGCATGCACCGGGGCCGCCGGCTGATCGACACCCCCGAGGGCGCCAAGAACGCCTGTGGCAGAACGCGGAAATCGTTCGTGTGCGGCTTCCACGGCTGGACCTACGGGCTGGACGGCGCGTGCACTCACATTCGCGAACAACAGGACTGGCAGGGCGCGCTCACGCCCGGCGACACGCACCTTCGACCGGTCCGGGTCGATACCTGGGGCGGCTGGCTGTGGATCAACATGGACCCCGACTGTGAACCGCTGGCCGACTATCTGTTTCCCGCCGCCAAGATTCTCGACCCGTTCGGCCTGGAAAACATGCGCTACAAATGGCGCAAGTGGCTGTCGTTCGACTGCAACTGGAAAGTGGCGCTGGAGGCCTTCAACGAGACCTACCACGTCTACACCACCCATCCCGAGTTCAATAAGTTCGGCGAATTCAAGGGGTGGGCCAAAGCGCAAGGGCGGCACAGCAATATCGGCTACGACGCGCCTAAGGATCTCGAGGCCACCAAGTCCAAGATCCGCCTGGGCACCGGCGCCGACCCGCGGGTGTCGACCGCCGAGATGCAGGTGTACACCATGGAGGAGACCAACGCCACCACCACCCGGACGCTGGTGAACGCCGCCAAGCGGCTGGTCGACGAATTGCCCGAAGGCACACCGGCCGACAAGGTTCTCGAGCACTGGCTGGCCTCGGCCCGCCGCGACGACGAGGCCCGCGGGGTGATCTGGCCGACGATCCCGCCGGACATCCTCGGGCAGGCCGGCACCGCCTGGCAGATCTTCCCGAACTTCCAGATCGGGCAGGGTGTGACCAGCGCGCTGTGCTACGGCGCCCGCCCGCACCCCAGCTACAACCCCGACAAATGCATTTTCGAGGTCTCGGTGTTCGAGCTGTTCCCGAAAGGCGAAGAGCCGCAAACGCAGTGGGAGTACACGCCCGTCGGTGACCCTAGATGGCGGTCCGTGCTGCCACAGGACTTCTCCAACATGGCCGCCGTGCAGCGGGGCATGAAGTCGCTCGGCTTCGGCGGCACCAAACCGAACCCCTACCGCGAACGCAGCACCGTCAACCTGCACTACCAACTGGCTAAGTACATGGGCACCGGCGAACCCCAGGAGCTTTGAGATAGATGACCACCGCCTACACGCCGTGCGGACCCACCGACGTACCGCAGGACGTCGACATCGACGCGATGCGGGCGAAGTACGCTCAGGAGCGCGAGAAGCGCCTGCGCAAGGATGGCGGCGCGCAGTACCTCGAACTGGAAGGTGACCTGGCCGACCTCTACGAGGTAGACCCATACACGCCGGTGGCCGACCGCCCCCCGATCCGCGACGACATCGAGGTGGTAGTCCTCGGCGGCGGCTTCGCCGGATTGTTGTCGGGCGCCTACCTGAAAAAGGCTGGTGTGCAGGATGTTCGGGTCATCGACATGGCCGGGGACTTCGGGGGAGTGTGGTACTGGAACCGCTTCCCGGGCATCCAGTGCGACAACGACGCCTACTGTTACATCCCGATGCTCGAGGAACTCGGCTTCATGCCGAGCAAGAAGTTCGCCGACGGAGCCGAGATCTTCGCGCACTGCCAGGCCATGGGTAAACACTTCGACCTCTACGACGGCGCGATCTTCTCGACCCAGGTCGAGGCCATGCGCTGGGACGACAACACTAAGCGCTGGCGGCTGACCACGAACCGTGGTGACGACATTCGCGCGCGGTTCGTGGTGATGGCGCAGGGCTCCTACAACAAGCCCAAGCTGCCCGGCATCCCCGGCATCAAAGAATATTTGGCAGCCGGCGGCCACGCATTCCATTCCGCGCGCTGGGACTACGACTACACCGGCGGCGATGCCAACGGCGGCCTACACAAGCTGGCCGACAAGCGGGTCGCACTCGTCGGCACCGGGGCCACCGGCGTGCAGCTGGTACCGCATCTCGGTCGGGACGCCAAACAGCTCTTCGTGTTCCAGCGCACCCCGTCGTCGGTGGACATGCGCGCAAACACGCCCACCGACCCGGCCTGGGCCGCGGCCCTGCAGCCCGGTTGGCAGGAGGAGCGCAAGCGCAACTTCCACAACTGGTCACCGTTTGTAGGGGTGGTCTTCGGCGAACCGGATCTGGTGTGCGACTTCTGGACGGAATTGGGCCGCAACATGAGCGCCCGGATTGCCGCCAGCCCGGATCCCGCCTCGCTGGGGATCGAGGAGATCATGGCGATCCGGGAGGAAGAGGACTACAAGATCATGGAGCGGCTGCGGCGCCGCGTGGCCGCACTGGTCGACGACCCCGACACCGCCGAGGCGCTCAAGCCGTACTACCGCTTCATGTGCAAGCGGCCGTGCTCGAGCGAGACATACCTGCCGGCGTTCAACCTGCCCAACGTGACGCTGGTGGACGTGTCGGAAGCCAAGGGCGTGCAACGCCTGACGGAGAAGGGCATTGTCGCCAACGGCGTTGAGTACGAAGTCGATTGCGTCGTGTTCGCCAGCGGATTCGAGATCTCCACGGAGATCAGCCGACGCTTCGCGGTCGACGTCATCGAGGGTCGAGACGGGCTGTCGCTGTTCGACTACTGGCATGACAAGTACCGGACGCTGCACGGGATGACCGCCCGCGGATTCCCCAATCAGTTCTTTACGGGCTTCATCCAGGGCGGCGTCTCGGCCAACACCACCGCGATGTTCGAGCAGCAGGCCGAGCACATTGCCTACATCATCGCCGAAGCGCGCAGACGCGGCGCGAGGACCGTCGAGCCCAGCCAGGAGGGCCAGGATGGCTGGGTCAGGACGGTCGCAGAACTCGCGATCGACAACTCGGCATTCGAGATGTCTTGTACCCCCGGCTATTACAACAACGAGGGGCAGGGCGGCGCCAAAGACAATGGTGCGTTCCTCGGTGACTTCTACGCGCCGGGCTTCTACGCTTTCGGCGACCTGATCGCCGAGTGGCGTACCCGGGGCGACTTGGCAGGTCTGGTCTTGGGCGCATGACGGTCGCAAGGTTTGACAATCGCGTCGCCGTGGTGACCGGCGCCGGGCGTGGGCTGGGCCGCGAGTACGCGCTACTCCTCGCCTCCCGCGGGGCCAGGGTGGTCGTCAACGACATCGGCGGCCGGGTAGACGGCGAGGGGCTCGACGCGGGCCCGGCGGAGCGGGTGGTCGAGGAGATCGCCGGGGCCGGCGGTCACGCCGTCGCATCAACGGCATCGGTGGCGACCCGCGAAGGCGGCGAGGCCGTCATCGCGACCGCGCTCGAGCGCTACGGCCGTATCGACATCCTGATCCACAACGCCGGCAACGTCCGGCGCGACTCGCTGAAGCAGATGACCTACGAGGACTTCGACGCGGTGCTCGACGTTCATCTGCGCGGCGCGTTCAACGTGGTCCGGCCGGCGTTTCCGGTCATGTGCGCGGCGGGCTACGGCCGCATCGTGCTGACGTCGTCGATCGGCGGCCTGTACGGAAACCACAACGTGGCCAACTACGCGGCCGCCAAGGCGGGCGTGGTCGGTCTGTCCAACGTCGCGGCGCTCGAAGGCGCCGCCGAGGGGGTGCGGTGCAACGTGATCGTGCCGGCCGCGGTGACGCGCATGGCGGATGGCATCGACACCTCGTCCTACCCACCGATGGGCCCGGAACTGGTTGCGCCCGTGGTGGGTTGGCTCGCGCACGAATCCTGCTCGGTGACCGGTGAGGTGTTCATCGCGCTGGCGGGCCGCGTCGCGCGGGCGGTCGTCGCGGAGACCCCCGGGGTTTGCCGGCCGGCGTGGACGATCGAGGATGTCGGCGGCCATCTGGATGCGATCCGATACGCCGACGCGCCATTGATCTTCCCCGTCGTCCCGGACGGGCACGACCGGCACATCCGTTACAGCTTCGAGCTGGCTGGCCGCTCAACGGATCACGGAGCGCTGCATGGGTAGCCCGGCGGGCCCGTTGGCCGGGGTGCGCGTGATCGACCTCACCGCGATGGTGATGGGACCGTACTGCACGCAGATCATGGCCGACCTGGGCGCGGACGTGATCAAAGTCGAACCCCCGCAGGGGGATAACACCCGCTACATCTCCGTCGGCCCGGCGCCGGGCATGAGCGGGGTGTTCGTCAACGTCAACCGCGGCAAGCGCAGCGTCGTGCTGGACCTGCGGACCGACGCCGGAACGCGCGCGTTGCGCGGTCTCGTCGAAACCGCCGATGTGTTCATCCACTCGATGCGCGCCAAGGCGATCGCCAAGCTCGGCTTCGGCTACGACGACGTCGCCGCGCTGAATCCCGCGATCATCTACACCAATTGCTACGGGTACTCCCGCCGCGGACCCGATCGCGACCGCCCCGCGTACGACGACACGATCCAGGCCGAGTGCGGGCTGCCCGCGGTGCAGCAGCAGTTGACCGGCGAGGCCGATTACGTCGGCACCATCATGGCCGACAAGATCGCCGGGCTGACGGCGCTGTACGCGACGATGATGGCGCTGTTTCACCGCGAGCGCACCGGACAGGGACAAGAGGTCGAGGTCGCCATGTTCGAAACCATGGCCTCCTTCATGCTCGTCGAACATGCCAACGGCGCCCTGTTCGACCCCCCGCTGGGGCCGGCGGTGTATCCGCGCACCGTGGCGCCCAACCGCCGCCCGTACCGCACCAGCGACGGCTACCTCGCCGCGTTGATCTACAACGACAAACACTGGGACGCCTTCATGAAGGCCGTGCAGCCACCGTGGGCCAGCGAGCTGTACTCGACGCTGGAACAGCGCGCCCGCGAGATCGACACCGTGTACGGACTGGTGGCCGAGACGATGAAAGAACGGTCCACCGAACAGTGGTTGGCGCTCCTGCGCGAATTGGAGATACCGGCCGCGCCGCTGAACACGCCCGGCGCACTGTTCGACGATCCGCACCTCAACGCGGTCGGCATGTTCGAGACGGTGGACACCCCCCACGGGCCGGTGCGCTTCCCCGGCGTACCCACCTGGTTCTCCCAGACGCCGGGCCGCGTCGCGGGGCCGGCGCCGGAGCTCGGCGCCCACACCGAAGAAGTGCTCGCCGAGCTCGGGTCGAGACAACGCCGAAAAGCCGTGCCGGAGGGCGAATTCGCCGCGGCCCGCGACGGAAAGGAACTCTAGCCATGGGCGTGCCCGTCTACAAGCGCGTGCTCGACCTGTTCGAGGCCGAGGGGGTGAACACGCTCTTCGGAATCCCGGACCCGAACTTCGTGCACATGTTCGCCGAGGCCGACGCCCGCGGTTGGTCGGTGGTCGCTCCGCATCACGAACTGAGCGCGGGATTCATGGCCGAGGCGGCGTCGCGGATGACGGGCAGACCCGGCCTCTGCATCGGCACGCTGGGGCCGGGCATGGCCAACATGGCCGGGGCGATCCAGTGCGCGCTGGTGGAGAACTCGCCGGTGATCTTCCTCGGCGGCCAGCGCGCCCGCGTCACCGAACGCCGGGTGCGGCGCGGGCGCATCCAATTCGTCCGCCAGGAGCCACTTTTCGCGGCGTCCGTCAAGTACAGCGCGTCCATCGAATACGCCGACCAGACCGACGAGATCGTCCGCGAGGCGCTCCGCCGGGCCATGTCCGGCACGCCCGGCCCGGCCTACATCGAGTACCCGTCGCACGTCATCCTCTCCGAACTGGATGTGCCGGATCCGCTGCCGCCGCACCGCTACCGGCTCGTCAACCAGACCGCCGGTGAGCGCGAGGTGGCCGAGGCGGCGAAGCTGATCCGTGCCGCCCAGAGTCCGATCCTGTTGGTCGGGCACGCGGTGCACACCTCGCGCACCGGTGCGGCGGTCAGGCAGCTGGCCGATCTGATGGCCTGCCCGGTGATCCAAACCTCCGGCGGCACCTCGTTCATCGAGGGCCTCGAGGACCGCACCTTCGCCTACGGCTTCTCGCCGGCGGCCGTCGAGGCGGTGGTGAAGTCCGACCTGTGCGTCGCGCTGGGCACCGAGCTCGGTGAACCGAGCCACTACGGCAGGACCCGGCACTGGGCACCGAACGACGCAACGCGCAAATGGGTTCTGGTCGAGCAGGATCCGGTCGCCGTTGGCGTCAACCGGCCCATCGACGTGCCCCTGGTCGGCGACCTGCGCGGGGTGGTGCCCCAGCTGGTGGACGCGCTGCGGGGCAGCCCGCGGAAGGCATCGGTCGATCTGGACCGGTGGATCTCCGAGGACGCGGCCGAGCTGGCGCAGCTCGCCGAGAACGCCCCGACCGGCCGGACGCCCGTCCACCCGGCGCGCTTCGTCGTCGAGGCGACCAAGGCGTTCCCGAAGGACGGCATCCTGGTCCGCGATGGGGGAGCCACCGTCATCTTCCAGTGGACCTATTCGCAGGCCAAGCCGCACGACGTCATCTGGAACCAGAACTTCGGCCACCTCGGCACCGGCTTGCCCTACGCTATCGGCGCCTCGGTCGCCGAGGGTGGGAAGCGCCCGGTGATGCTGCTGACCAGCGACTCGGCCTTCCTCTTTCACATCGCCGAGCTGGAAACGGCCGCGCGCCAGCAACTTCCGCTGGTGTGCGTGGTGGGTGTCGACCACCAGTGGGGCCTCGAGGTGGGCGTCTACAAGCGCACCTTCCCGCAACCGTCGCCGCAACCCGGCGTGCACTGGAGCAAAGACGTGCGCCTCGACAAGGTGGCCGAGGGCTTCGGCTGCCACGGCGAGTACGTCGAGAAGGAGGAGGAGATCGGCCCGGCGATCGCGCGGGCCTACGCGAGCGGCAAGACGGCCGTCGTCCACGTCTGCATCGATCCGAAGGCCAATTCCGAGGAGATGCCCAAGTACGACGAGTTCCGCACCTGGTACGCCGAGGGCACCCAATAAGACAAGGAGCAGTCATGCGCGAATACCTCAAGTTCTACATCGACGGCCGGTGGGTCGATCCGGTGCGCCCCAACACATTCGATGTCGAGAACCCGGCCACCGAGCAGGTCTCGGGGAGGATCTCGCTCGGTTCGGCCGCCGACGTCGACGTGGCGGTCACCGCCGCGCGGCGCGCGTTCGCCGGCTGGTCACAAACCAGTCGCGACCAGCGCCTCGATCTGCTGGAGGCCATTCTCGCCGAATACGGCAAACGCGCGGGCGATCTCGCCGACGCGGTCACCGAGGAAATGGGCGCCCCACCCTCACTGGCCGCGGGCCCCCAGGTGCAACTCGGGCTCGGGCACCTGGTGACCGCGATCGACGTGCTGAAAAACTTCGAGTTCTCCGAGCAGCACGGCGCCACGCTGATCTCCAAGGAGCCGATCGGCGTCTGCGGGTTGATCACGCCGTGGAACTGGCCGCTCAACCAGATCGCGGTGAAGGTGTATCCGGCGCTCGCGACGGGCTGCACGATGATCCTGAAACCGTCTGAGGTCGCGCCGTATTCGGCCTACATCTTCACCGAGATTCTCGACGCGGCGGGCGTGCCGGCCGGTGTCTACAACCTGGTCAATGGCGACGGTCCCGGGGTCGGCGTGGCCCTGTCGAGCCACGAGGGAGTCGACATGGTGTCGTTCACCGGCTCCACGCGCGCCGGCGTCGAGGTGGCACGCAACGCCGCAACGACGGTCAAGCGGGTGACCCAGGAACTCGGCGGCAAGAGCCCCAACATCGTCCTCGACGACGCGGGCTTCGCCGACAGCGTCCGTGCCGGCGTGCTCAACATGATGCCCAATTCCGGGCAGAGCTGTAACGCGCCGTCGCGCATGCTGGTCCCGAACTCGCGGATGGCCGAGGCCAGCACCATCGCGCGGGAAGTTGCCGAACAGGTGAAGGTGGGCGACCCCGCCGACAAGACCGCGATCGGTCCGGTGGCGTCGCAGGCGCAGTTCGAGAAGGTCCAGCGGCTGATCCAGCAGGGCATCGACGAGGGCGCGACCGTCGTCGCCGGCGGTCCGGGACGGCCCGAGGGGCTGCAGACGGGCTACTACGTCAAGCCGACGGTCTTCGCGAACGTCACCAACGACATGACGATCGCCCGCGAGGAAATCTTCGGGCCGGTGCTCTGCATCCTGGGCTATGACGACATAGATCAGGCCGTCGAAATCGCCAACGACACCGACTACGGCCTGGCGGGCTATGTCTCGGGCGCCGACGTCGACCGGGCGCGCGAGGTGGCCCACCGGATCCGCGCCGGATGGGTGACGATCAATCACGCCTTCGACATGAACGCGGCCTTCGGCGGCTACAAGCACAGCGGCAACGGGCGCGAATGGAGCGAATTCGGCTTCCACGAGTACCTGGAAGTCAAGAGCACGCTTGGCTACGCGCCGGACAAGGCCGCCCACTGACGCCGTTGCGTGTCCTCCACTGAATCCGGCGCCCCCGCCCTTAAGCTGGCTCCGATCAAGAGGAGGGGCAGCGACGTATCGGCATCAACTATGGCGCCGGGCGACACGAAGGTCAGGGCGCGCTAACCGCGAGCGCTGAGCCGGGCGGGACTCATCCCGCGCCGGCGCGTCGTGCTCCGCGGCCCCGGTGGGTCGCGCCCGTGCGCAGAGTCGGTCGCCTGGCGATCTGGGATAAACCCGAGCGGCGCAGCGGAATTCCCGCACTCGACGGATTACGCGCGATAGCCGTCGCGCTGGTGCTGGTCGGGCACGGCGGCATCCCCGGGGTGAGCGGCGGATTCATCGGCGTCGACGTCTTCTTCGTGCTCAGCGGCTTCCTGATCACCTCGCTGCTCCTGGACGAACTCGGGCGCACCGGCCGTATCGAGCTGACCGGCTTCTGGATTCGCCGCGCGCGCCGGCTGCTGCCCGCCCTGGTGTTGATGGTGCTCACGGTCGCCGCGGCCCGCCAGCTGCTTCCCGACCGGTCCCTCACCGGCCTGCGCGACGACGCGATCGCGGCGTTCCTGTGGATGGCGAACTGGCGGTTCGTCGCCCAGAAGACCGACTACTTCACGCAGGGCGCCCCGCCGTCACCGCTGCAGCACACCTGGTCGCTCGGGGTGGAGGAGCAGTACTACTTCGTCTGGCCGGTGCTGCTGATCGCGGTGACGCTGGCGTTGGCCGCGCGGGCCAGGCGCCGCTTCACCCGGGCCACCGTCGGCGGCGTCCGCTTCACCGCGTTCCTCATCGCCACCGTCGGCGCGCTGGCTTCGGCGGCGGTCGCCATGGTGATGGTGTCCGACAACGCCCGCGACCGCGTCTATTTCGGCACCGACACCCGAGCGCAGGCGTTGCTCACCGGCGCTGCGGCGGCGGCCCTGCTGGTGCGCGACTGGCCCTCACTCAACCGCGGCTGGTGCCTGATCCGGACCCGGTGGGCCCGGCGCGTCGCCCGCATCCTGCCGCTCGCCGGCCTGGCGGGACTCGCGGCGGCGACCCATTACGCCACCGGCAGCAGCGGCGAGTTCCGCCACGGCCTGCTCATCGGGGTCGCCATCGCGTCCGTCTTCGTGGTGGCGCCGGTGGCGTTGGAGCAGCGCGGGGCGGTCGCCCGCCTCCTGGCCGCGCCGCCGCTGGTGTGGCTGGGCACCATCTCCTACGGGGTCTACCTCTGGCACTGGCCAATCTTCTTGGTGCTCAACGGCGAACGCACCGGATGGACCGGGCTGCCACTGTTCGCCGCCCGGTGCGGCGCGACGGTGGCGCTGGCCGCGTTGTCCTACTGGCTGATCGAACAACCCATCCGGCGCTGGCGGCCCGCGCGCGTGCCGCTGTTGCCGCTGGCGGCGGCGACGGTGGCCAGCGCGGCGGCGGTGACACTGCTGGTGGTACCGGTGGGGACCGGGCCCGGCTTGCGCGAGGTCGGGCTGCCGCCCGGCGTCTCGGCGGTCGCCGCGGTGTCCCCGTCTCCGCCGGGTGCTGGCCACCCGGCCGGTCCGCGCGATCCCAACCGGCCGTTCACCGTCTCGGTGTTCGGAGATTCCATCGGGTGGACGTGGATGCATTACCTGCCGCCCACACCGGGATTCGCGTTCCTCGACCACACGGTCATCGGCTGCAGCCTGGTGCGCGGCACACCGTACCGCTACATCGGTCAAACCCTGGAGCAGCGACCGGAATGCGACGGCTGGCCGATCCGGTGGTCGACGCAGGTCGGTCAGGACCAGCCGGACGTCGCGCTGCTGATCATCGGCCGTTGGGAAACGGTGGACCGCGTCAACGAGGGCCAATGGACCCACATCGGTGATCCCACCTTCGACGCGTACCTCAACGGCGAGCTGGAGCGAGCGCTGAACATCGTGAGCTCCACCGGCGTTCGCGTGGTGGTGGCCACCGTGCCGTACAGCAGGGGCGGCGAAAAGCCGGACGGCCGGCTGTATCCGGAGGACCAGCCCGACCGGGTCAACCTGTGGAACACCATGCTGCGCAAGACAGTCAGCCACCATCCGAACGTGCAGATCCTGGATCTGAACAAAAAGCTCTGCCCGGATGGCGTTTACACCGCCAAGGTCGACGGCATCAAAGTGCGCAGCGACGGCGTCCACCTCACGCCCGAAGGGGTGAAGTGGTTGACGCCGTGGCTCGAGGAATCCCTGCGCTAAGCCCCGGTGCGGCAGCTGATTTCCATGCTGTCGCTGTCCCGCACCGCGAAGTTGAAACTCACGTAACCGTTTGCGGGATCGCGCACGCGGTCGAGATACGGCTGGGTGTCCGCGGCGCTGGTGTTGTCGGCGACCACCAGTGCGCCGGTCGACAACCGCGGCTCGAGCAGCTCGATCACCGGCAAATACAGGTCCTTCCAACCGTCCAGCAACACGAAGTCGACCGGTTGATCCAGGCCGGCCAGCGTGGCCAACGCGTCCCCTTCGAGGATGGTGATCACGTCGTCCAGACCGGTTTGCTCGAATGTCTGTCGCGCGGCGGCGATCTTGGTGTCATTGAGCTCGGTCGTCACTACCCGGCCGGCACCGTTGTCGCGCACCGCGGACGCCAGGTGGACCGCGGAGATGCCGAACGACATCCCGAATTCGACGACCGTCGCCGGCCGGGTCGCGCGCACCAGGGCGTACAGCAGCCGGCCGGCTTCGGGCGTGACCGGGATGTAGAACTCGCTCATCGCGTCGGCGCGCTCCCGCGCGGTCATCGGCCGGTCGAAGTCACCACGCCTCTCCCGCAGCAGCGACATCTGCTCCTTCGCCTCGGTGTACATGCGGTCGAGCACGGTCGCGACCTTCGAATCCTGCAAAGTATTGGGCATGTCCTCGAGGGTAGGCGTCGGCGTCCGCGCGCAGGTAGGAGCGGCCCGACCCGCCCCAACGACCTCGCGAATGGGTTTGACGGGCAACGGGACGCGGTGTACAAAGGTTTCGCAAGCACCTCGGTAGGTGAGGCGTCTGCATGGACACAGGCCACTGACCCCGAACGTCGAGAGACGCCCCGGGTCAGGACAGCTCTTCCCGGACCCAAGGGTTGAGCCCAAGTGGCTTCCGGGCCCATCGGCTCCGGATACGCCGTGCAGTGCCGAAGCTCCGACGAGAGGGGTGCGACCGGCGGCGCGCCGCCGGCATTCGCTGCCCTCCCGTTTCAGGTGACATGTGAGGACACCCGCGTGTGTCGTGGCCGTGAGGAGGTGAGGGCGAGATGAGTCCGGGCGATAGTCCACATCCGAAATCCGTTTTGTCCCGAACCGGTTCCGGCCGTCCTTCCGCCGCCTGAGCCTCGGCGTCGCCGGCGACTCACCAGGAGTTTGCGGGCTGTCGCTCATGCGCGAGCGCTTTTGGCCGGGCCGATCGGGCCTCCTCAAAAGGAGAAGATCATGGCTTTTGTTGTCACACAACGCGTTACCGGTCGCACCCGCGGGCGTGGGCGGGCGTTGCTCCGGTCGGCGCGGCTGCTGGCCACCAAGCTGCACGCGCGCAGCGCCCTGACTCCGCAGGAGCGGGCCAACCTGTACGTGTCGCGGATGCCCATCGCGGTGGTGACCGCGTCGCTGGGTGGGCACCCGTCGACCGGCACGGGTTCCACGAGAACACGATGACGGTCTCGCCCGAGGCGGTCGTCGTGGGCCCGGCCGCCTCGCTGTGAGGCGTATCTTCGAATGGGTCTGTCCGGCGGACGCGGAAGGAAAGCCCATGGAGGTCGCCAGCATCGGTGTCGCCCGCGTTGCACTCGCGACCGTCCTGGCCGGCGCGGCCCTCGCCGGGTGCGGCGGCAGCAACAACGCATCGCCGACGTCGTCCTCGCGTTCGGCCGCCCCCTTGACCAGTTCCAGCGTGGCCAGCCCGGCACCGGGACAACCCACCGATTACAGCGCTTTGCTGATCAAGGTGACCGATATCGGCGGGGACCTGACCACCCCGCAGCCCCCGGTGCTGAACCCCAACAACGCACCGGGGGTGGCGCAGTTGTTCGCGAGCGCCGACAACAGCCGGCGGATCGGTGACACCATCCTGATCGTCGCCGACCCCGCGACGGCGGCCGCCGGAATCGACAACACCAAGACCAATTACGGCGGCAAGGTCAGCGGCACGTGGCAACCGGTCGACGTCGGCTCCAACGGGACGATGATCTCGGGTACATCGCCCGACAACGCCCAAGCGGTGACGGTGCTGCTGTTCAGCGAGGGCAGGGCGCTGGTCAACCTCGAATTCGACAGCGCGGCAGGCGATCCGATCGATCCCGCGGTTGCCACCGATATCGGGCGTAAGCAGGACGCCGCCATCAGGAAGGGCCTGCCCGGCTAGCCGAACGCCGGGACGGATTTGAGTAGTTTTGCGGATTCGGTCCGCCGGTACGCCGCGCATGCTGGGTGGCATGACCATTCCAAACAGCATGTCCAAGACAACCGCCGCCTTCTTCGTGCAAGCCGCGGCCGCCTTCGGTATCAGCTTCATCGCGGCCCTGGCCGGCATCTACTTCCTTCCCCTTGATGCTTGGCAACGGCTGTTTCTCGGCATCACCTTCCTGTTCCTGGTGTCGAGCGCGTTCACCCTGGCCAAGGTGATCCGCGACCAGCACGAAGCCGCGACAGTTCGGGTGCGTCTCGACGAAGCGCGCATCGAGAAACTGCTGGCCGACTACGACCCCCTCAACACCGCGACCTGAGTAGTACTACTCACGCACTACGCGTAGAACCGCTCGGGCGCGGGCGCACCCGAGCCGTGATGCTTAGTTCATGCTCCCGCGCACCGACGAACACCGTTTGGCGCCAACAATATTTGAGAAAGGTAGGTCTGTGCTCCATGCCCGCGCTGGCAAGATTCCCCGACGTCGCCGAGGTTGCGGCCGCCACCCCGGCCGACCGCGATCGCGTCCTGGACGTCATTCGCATCACCTCGCTGATCGGTGTGGTCCTCGGCCACACCGTGATGGCCATCAGCATCATTCGCAATCACGTGTTGATCTGGGACAACCTGCTGACCACGTCGGCTTGGTTTCAGGCGGCGACCTGGATCCTGCAGATCATGCCGCTGTTCTTCTTCGCCGGCGCCGCGGCCTGCGCATCGTCGTGGTCACCCGGGACCAATTGGGGTGACTGGCTGCTGAAACGCTGCACGCGCCTGTTTCGGCCCGTGTTCTACTACCTGGCCTTCTGGGCCGTGGTGTTGACGGTGCTTTACCACCTTGTGCCGCAGCATGTTTACCAGCCGGTCGCGGGTGTGAGCACCCAGCTGTTGTGGTTCCTGGGCGCCTACGTGCTGGTGCTGGCCGCGATGCCGCTGTTGTACCGCATCACCACCGCCGGGCGCCTGGCCGCGGGGGCGGCCGCCGTCTACGTGACGATCGCGGTCATCGATGCCTGCCGGTTGCACTGGCCGGCGCTGATGCCCCTGGGCTACCTCAACCTGGCCGTGTGGCTGATCCCGGCCATGTTCGGCATCGCCTACCGCCGTGGCCTGCTCACCGGCCGCGCCGCACTGGCCGTGGCAGCCACCTTCTTCGCCGTCGACGTCGCCCTCGTGCAGTGCGGGCCGTACCAGATCAGCATGGTGGGCACCGGTGATCACCAGCTGTCCAACACCAGCCCGCCTTCGCTGCTGCTGGCCGGGCACGCAATCATCCTGAGCGCCTTGGCGATCGCCGCCGCGCCGGCGATCTCTCGCTGGGCCCAGCGACCGCGGGTGTGGTGGTGGACCGCGATCGGCAACTCCGGCGCGATGACGCTGTACTTGTGGCACATGCCCGTGCTGCTGGGCGTGCACCTGGCCTTCGACTACCTCGGTTGGCCTCGTTACCCGGGGGCGCACGATTTCCTCGCCGTGAGCCTGGCTCAGGTGCTCATCGTGGTCGGGGTGGTGGCGGTGCTGTTCGTCGCGCTGCGGCCGCTGGAGAACAACCCGCTGTCCGGTTGGGACGGCGCCCCCACGGTCACCGCCCGCGGGCGGGGGACGGTCATCGGTGTGCTGTTGTGCGTGGCGGGCGTCGCGATCCTGGCCGCCATCAGGTGGGGTCTCAAAGACGACGGCCTGGTCTGCATGGCGGTGATGGTGACCGCGCTGGTTGCCGCCCGCGCGGTTACCGCGGCACCGGCGCAGCGCCGCAGCACAATTGGTGGATAGGCGAGGGATCCGATGACCCGCGGGGCAGTCGGGCGGCCGCCGCGCGGGTCACGGCTCCTCGTCGAGGCCATGCTCGATGGCGTACCGGGCCAGCTCCACCCGGTTGGCAACCTGCAGCTTGCGAAAGGTCGCCTGGACGTGGTTTTCCACCGTGCGGTGGCTGAGCGAGAGCCGCTGGGCGATCTGCTTGGCGGACAACCCCTTTGCGACGAAACGCAACACCTCGGTCTCGCGTGCGGTGAGGGCGGGCCGAGCGGGACCGTCATCCTTACTCTGGGCGATCCGGCGGTACTCACCCAGCACCAGCCCGGCCAGGCTGGGGGTGAACACGGCGCGGCCCTCGGCCGTGGCCGTCACCGCCTGTGTCAGTTCGGCTTTGGATGCGCTCTTGACGAGGTATCCGGTCGCGCCGGCTTTGACGGCCTCCAAGACATCCTCGCGCTCGTCGGATGCCGACAGCACCAGCACCCTGGACGACGGGGAGACCGCCAACACCGCGGCGGTCGCCTGTGCGCCGTCGCCGTCGGGCAGTTGCATATCCATCACGACCACGTCGGGCTTGACCACGCTCGCCCGCCGCTGGGCGGCGGCCACACCGTCGGCGGTGGCGACCACGGTGAAACCCTCGTCGGCCAGGTCGCGGGCGACCGCGTCGCGCCAGATCGGATGGTCGTCGACGACCATCACCGTCGTGGTCACCGCACCGGTCATCGGGTCCCTCTGCGCGGCACGCACAGCTCCCACTCGGCGCCCTCCCCGGGTTCGCTGTGCAGTTGGGCGGTGCCGCCCAGCGAGTCCAGCCGGCCCACGATGGATTGGGAAATGCCAAGGCGCCCTTGGTCGGCCGCCTCCGCGAGTCGGCCAGGGGCGATTCCCACCCCGTCGTCGCGGACGCTCACCAGCACCGAATCGCCGAGGTCTTCGACGAGCACGAACGCGCGGGCGCCGGGGCCGGCGTGGGCGCGCACGTTGTCCAGCGCGTTGCCCACGGCCGCGTCGAGCTCGGTACCCACGAAGCGCGGCAAGGGCACCGGCGTCGGGGGCAGGCTCAACGACACCCGGTCGGACTCCCGGCGGCGCAGCAGGCTGCTCAGGTCGATCGTGGCGTCGTCGGCGTCCGGGTCGATGTCCGTGCAGGCGAGCCAGCGCCGCAGGGCGCGTTCCTGCTCGCTGGCAAGGTCGGCCAGTTCGGCTGTGGCGCCGCCGATTTCGTGACCCCTCTTGGCCACCAGGGCCAGCACCTGGATAGCACCGTCGTGGACTTCGCGGGACAAGCGGTCCCGTTCCTGCACGGCGGCGGTCAATCGGGCCGCCCGTTGCAGCTCGTCGTGGGCGCGCCGCGCGGTCTGAGCGGCCATACCGATCGCCATCCCGATGGCGAGTTCGATTATGGCGGTGGCGTTATGACCCAGGTTGAGGGCGAGGTAGTTCTTGACCGCGAAGTTGGTGGCCATCACCACCAATCCCGTCAACATCCCTCCCGCGGGGCCGAACTGGATGGCGGCGGAAATCGTGGGGTTGCTGGCCCACAACGTCGTCGGCCACGTTTGGTTCTCGGCCGCCCAGTGCGGGTCGGCGACAATGGTGTTCGACGACATGAGCAGCACGACGATCACGATCTCGGCGAGCACCCAGGAGGGCCTGCGCCCGAACCCGCGCAAGTAGGCCACCGCGCAGGCCGCGCTCCATCCGATCAGCACCGCGAACAGCACCCACCCCAGCGCGGGCCGGCGCAGATCGGGATTGACGGCTATCTGAAATCCGGTCGCGTAGATACAGCTCAGCAGCCGAAACACCTGTGCCGCACGCCAAAGCGGGGTAGTGGGATCCAGGCCGTTTCTCGCCATCACGGAAGGCCGGGAGTCCGCCGGGCCGGTGTCAGGCGACGACTTGGATCGGATCGCCGACGTTCACCTGGTTGAAGTACCAGGCGGCGTTGTCCGGGCTGAGATTGATACAGCCGTGGCTCACGTTGGCGTAGCCCTGGGAGTCAACCGACCAGGGCGCCGAATGCACGTAGACACCGCTCCAGGTGACCCGGACGGCGTATTGGGCGGTGATCTTGTATCCCTCGGGCGAACTCAGCGGGATGCCGATGGTCCGCGAATCCATCACCACCGAGCGCTCCTTCTCCAGGGCGGTGAAGTTGCCGATCGGGGTGGGCCGGCTCGGCTTGCCCATCGAGGCGGGCATGGTGCGCAGTACTTCGCCGTTGCGGCTGACGGTGAAGGTGTGCCCGGACAGGCTGGCGACTCCGAGTAGCGCATCTCCGGTGTCAAAACCCGTCGTCAGGGCCTGGATGCCGACCGAGACGTGGGTGTGGGTGGGCCAGTACTGGTTCGGCACCCACTGCACCACGTTGTTCTCGACCCACTCGAAGTGTCCGGGCGTGTTGCTGGGCGAAGTGACGTGGATCGACCGCTCCGCGGCGGCACGATCGCTGACCGGCGCACTGAACCGCACGACGACCGGGTGCGCCACACCCACGGTCGCGCCGTTAGCCGGCAAAACCGAGGCAACGACGGGCGCGGGCTGCGGTACCGGCATCGACGCGTGGCTGCGGCCGGGCGATGCGACCAGACCCATTGCTGTGATCGCGACCATAACAAATAGATAACGAACACCTCGACGCATAGCGCCCGCCCTTCGAGATGGTGCGATTGACACGACTGTATTCTACCGGTTGTTCCCCCGTTACCGCTTTCAGCAAACTTTTTTGGCTTCGCCAGGTCAAGTTCGGCGCGATCACCGTGGCCTCCCGGGGGTTCCGTGCAGCACGGGCGCTTTGGCAACCGAGCGGGCCGCCGGACTGGCTGGCGCGCCGCCGACCCGCTAGCCTCAGCAAAATCCCGGAGCCCGAGGAGGTGCGGGTGCTCTTCCGTCAGCTGGAGTACTTCGTCGCGGTCGCCCAGGAGCGCCACTTCGCGCGGGCCGCCGAGAAGTGCTTCGTGTCGCAACCCGCGCTGTCCGCCGCGATCGCGAAGCTGGAACGGGAACTGAACGTCACGCTGATCAATCGTGGGCACAGCTTCGAGGGCCTGACGCCCGAAGGCGAGCGGTTGGTGGTGTGGGCCAGGCGGATTCTCGCCGAGCACGACGCCTTCAAGGCCGAGGTGCACGCGGTGCGGTCGGGCATCACCGGCATGTTGCGGCTGGGCACGGTCCCCACCGCGTCGACGACGGCCTCGTTGGTGCTGTCGGCGTTCTGCTCGACGCACCCATTGGCGAAGGTGCACATCCTTTCCCGACTGGCGGGCAGCGAACTGTACCGGCGGCTGCGGGAATTCGAACTGGACGCCGCGATCGTGCACGCCGCGCCCGACGAGGCTCACGACGTTAATTTCGTGCCGCTGTACACGGAGCACTATGTGCTGTTGTCGCCGGCGGACATGTTGGGGTCCGCCGCCCCTACGATGACCTGGCCCGAGGCCGCACAGTTACCGCTGGCGTTGCTCGCGCCCGAGATGCGGGACCGCCAGATCATCGACAAGGCCTTCGCCGACCACGCCATCGAAGTTGCTCCGCAGGTCGAAACCGATTCCGTCGCTTCGCTTTTCGCTCAGGTCGCCGCGGGGAACTGGGCATGCATCGTTCCGCATACCTGGTTGTGGAGCTCGCCGCTGGGCCCGGAGGTCCGCGCGGTGCGGATGGTGGATCCGGTGCTCACCGCCGACGTCGCCCTGGCCACCAACGCCGCCGGACCCGGATCGCCGGTCGCCCGCGCGCTCGCCGCATGCGCCGCGGGGCTATCGCTGGACGAGTTCTTCGACGCGCAGCTATCGCGCATCACCCATCGACTTTGACCGTCACCCGGCCGACGCCTTGCTGGTGGGGTTCAGGCTCGCCAGGTGGCCGCTTTCCACCCCGGCCGCCGGGTCGAGCTCGCAGTCGATGATCGACGGCGCGCGCGCCGCGATCGCCTCGGACAACGCCGACCGCAACTCCGCCGGGGTCCTGACGTGATAACCCTTGCCGCCGAAGGCCTCCGCGATCAGCTCGTGACGCGCCCGCGCGTTCAGCACGGTGGGCGCCGGGTCGGCTCCGTTGGGGGCTTCATCGCCGCGATAGACGCCGCCGTTGTTGAGAATGACGACGGTCACCGGCAGCCGGTAGCGGCAGATGGTCTCGATTTCCATGCCGCTGAAACCGAATGCGCTGTCACCCTCGATCGCGACCACGGGTTCACCGGTCTCCACGGCGGCGGCGATGGCGTACCCCATGCCGATGCCCATCACGCCCCAGGTCCCCGTGTCCAGCCGGTGCCGCGGCAGCTCCATGCCGATGACGTTGCGGGCCAGGTCCAGCGCGTTGGCGCCCTCGTTGACGACATAAACGTCCGGGTTCTCCTGCAGCACCGCGCGAATGGCGCCCAGCGCGTTGTAAAAGCGCATGGGATGGGGATCTTCGGCCAACCGCTCGCGCATCTTCGCGTCGTTGCGGGAGGTGCGCTCGGTCAGCTCTTCGGTCCAATCCGCCGGCACCGCGATGCGATGGGTGGCCAGGCCGTCGCGCAGCGCCGACATCACCGAGCCGATGTCGCCGACCAGGGGAGCCGCGATCGGCTGATTGCTGTCGAATTCGGACGGGGCGATATCGACTTGCAGGAATTTGGCGTCGGCGGACCATTGCGGCGAATCCCCGTGGCCGAGTAGCCAGTTCAACCGCGCGCCGACCAGCAACACCACGTCCGCGCGTGCGACCGCCAGCGAGCGCGCCGCCGCCGCGGACTGCGGGTGGGAATCCGGCAGCAGCCCCTTGGCCATCGACATCGGCAGGAACGGAATTCCGCTCACCTCGACGAAATCGCGAATCACGTTGTCGGCCTGGGCGTATGCCGCGCCCTTGCCGAGCACGATCAGCGGCCGGTGGGCTTGCGCCAGCACCTGCAGGGCGCGCTCGACCGCCTCGGGTGCCGGTGGCTGCCGGGGCGCCGGGTCGACGATCCGCCACACCGTGTGCGCCCCGGCTGCCGCGTCCATGGCCTGCCCCAACACCTCACCGGGAATGTCGAGGTACACCCCGCCGGGCCGGCCGGAGATCGCGGTGCGGACGGCGCGCGCCACGCCGCGCCCGATGTCCTCGATCCGGCTGATGCGATAGGCCGCCTTCGCGAACGGCCGCGCGGCGTTGAGCTGGTCGAGGTCCTGGTAGTCACCGCGCTGCAAGTCGACCAGCGCGCGATTGCTGGAGCCCGAGAGCTGAATCATCGGAAAGCAGTTCGCGGTGGCGTTGGCGAGCGCCGGCAACCCGTTGAGGAAACCGGGCCCGGACGTGGTGAGGCAGACCCCCGGCCGGCGGGTCAGGAATCCGGCCGCGGCCGCGGCGTTACCGGCCGAGGTCTCCTGCCGGAAGCCGATGTAGCGGATCCCGGACGCCTGCGCGACGCGGGCGAGGTCGGTGATCGGGATGCCGACGATCCCGTAGATGGTGTCCACGTCGTTGGCCTTGAGCGCCTCCACCACCAGGTGGAAGCCGTCGATCAAACGCGCGGACTCGGGCGCCTGGTCGGGAGATGCCGAAACTGCGGTCATGGTGGCGGCTCCTCGCGTGTGGTCTTCAGGTGAAGTGAGCGTCGGCCCTTACTCTGACGCGCCCGCCCGGCCGGTGTCCAAGACCGCGCCGCTATGCAGCGATTCATCCCATCTATCGGCGCTGTTCAGTGCGGTTACGGGCCGTCGATAGCCGGCGGTTATCGGTCGTGAGTGAATCGATATTGGACGCGCCGCCACGCCGCCCGGCATGGTTCGAGCAGATGATGGTGACGACGGAGAAGGAGCGCGGCGATGGGGACTGAGACGATCACCGGCGGCGACGGGGCGAGGCAGATCGCGGGACCCCGCATCGCCGACCTTGTCCAGGACGCGGCACGCCGATACCCGGAGGCGCCCGCGCTTATCGTCAGCGCCGATCGGATCCCGGTCAGCTATCGCGAGCTACTCCGATTGGTGGAGGACCTGGCCGGGCAGCTGATGCGGGGCGGCCTACTGCCGGGTGACCGCGTCGCGCTGCGCTTCGCAAGCAACGCCGAATTCGTCGTTGGGCTGCTGGCGGCTTCGCGGGCCGACCTGGTCGCGGTCCCGCTGGATCCGGCCCTGCCGGTCGGGGAGCAGCTCGCCCGCAGCGAGGCGGTGGGTGCCCGGGCGGTGCTGATCGACGGTGACGCGCCCGACGACGAAGGGGCCCTGCCGTGGTGGCCGCTCGCGGTGACGGTCGGTGGCCCGACGGTGCGGGTGGACGTGAACGCCGCTCCCGCGCAAGATTTTTCGACACCCGAGGGCCTGCGTGACGACGACGCGATGATCATGTTCACCGGCGGCACCACCGGGGTGCCGAAGATGGTGCCCTGGACCCGCGGCAACCTCGCGGCCTCGGTGCGGGCCATCATCGCCGGATACGGGCTCGGGCCCGCGGACGCCACCGTTGCCGTGATGCCGCTCTACCACGGCCACGGGCTGCTGGCCGCGCTGCTCGCGACCCTGGCCTCCGGGGGCGCGGTGCTGCTGCCGGTGCGCGGACGGTTCTCCGCGCACACCTTCTGGGACGACATCGGCGCGGTCGGCGCCACCTGGTACACGGCCGTCCCGACCATCCACCAGATCTTGTTGGAGCGGGCCGAAACCGACCGACCCGGCAACGCGGCATTGCGGTTCATCCGCAGTTGCAGCGCGCCCCTGACGGCCGAGACGGCGCAGGCGCTGCAGGGCACCTTCTCGGCCCCGGTGGTGTGCGCCTTCGGCATGACCGAAGCCACCCACCAGGTCGCGACGACCGAGGTCGGCCACACCGAAAACCCGGCTGCCACACCGGGTCTCGTCGGCCGCTCGACCGGACCGGAGATTCGGATCGTCGGTCCCGACGGCCGCCCGGTGCCGGCGGGCGAGGTCGGGGAGGTCTGGCTGCACGGACCGAGCGTGGTCCGCGGCTACCTCGGCGACCCGGCGATCACCGCGGCCAACTTCACCGACGGCTGGCTGCGCACCGGCGACCTCGGAACGCTCTCGGCGGCGGGCGAACTCGTCATCCGCGGCCGGATCAAGGAACTCATCAACCGGGGCGGGGAGAAGATTTCCCCGGAACGCGTGGAGGGCGCGCTGGGCAGCCACCCCGACGTGCTGGAGGTGGCCGTCTTCGGCGTGCCGGACAAGCTGTACGGCGAGGCGGTGGCGGCGGTGATCGTGCCGCGGGGTTCCGCCGCGCCGACCGCGGAGGAACTCGCGGCGTTCGCCGGCGACCGGCTGGCCCCCTTCGAGGTGCCGGCCAGCTTCCAGCAGGCTACGGAGCTACCGCACACCGCGAAGGGCTCGCTGGACCGTCGCGCCGTCGCGCAGCGATTCGGCGGCGGGGCGTAACGCCTCAGACACCGGCCTTCACGCGGGTGGCCGCGGCCTCCGGCATGGGTTCGTAGCGGGCGAAGCCACGAGTGAACGACGCGGCCCCGTGGGCCAGTGACCGCAAGTCGATCGCGTAGCGCGTCAACTCCACCTGGGGCACCTCGGCTTTGACCAGCGTGCGTTCGTTGCCCGCGGTCTCGGTGCCCAGCACGCGACCGCGGCGACCCGACAGGTCGCCCATAACCGCGCCGACGAAGTCGTCGGGCACCAGCACCGAGATCTCGTCGATGGGCTCGAGCAGGCTCACCTTCGTCGCCGCGGCGGCCTCCCGCAGCGCCAGCGCGCCCGCCGCCTGGAACGCGAAGTCCGACGAATCCACGCTGTGCGCCTTGCCGTCGAGCAGGGTCACCCGGATGTCGACGACGGGATAGCCGGCGTGCACGCCCTTTTCCATCTGCGCGCGCACACCCTTCTCCACGCTTGGGATGAATTGCCGGGGCACCGCGCCGCCGACCACCTTGTCGAGGAACTCGAATCCCGAGCCCTCCGGCAGCGGCTCAACTTCGATGTCGCACACCGCGTATTGACCATGCCCGCCGGATTGCTTGACATGGCGGCCGTGCCCCTTTGCCTTGCCGCCGAACGTCTCTCGCAGCGGCACCCGAAGTTCCACGGTGTCGACGGTGACGCCGTACCGGTTGGCCAGCGCGTCGAGGACCACGCCGGCGTGGGCCTCGCCCATGCACCACAACACGATCTGGTGGGTTTCCTGATTCTGCTCGATCCGCAGCGTCGGGTCCTCGGCGGCCAGCCGGCCCAGCCCCACCGACAGCTTGTCCTCGTCGGTCTTGGCGTGCGCCTGGATGGCCACCGGGAGCAGGGGCTCGGGCATCGTCCACGGTCTCAGCACGAGCGGCTCGGCCTTGTCGGAAAGGGTGTCCCCGGTCTCGGCCCGGCTGAGCTTGCCGATCGCGCAGATGTCGCCCGCGACCACGGCCTGGGCGGGGCGTTGCTGCTTGCCGAGCGGGAAGGACAGCACTCCGACGCGTTCGTCTTCGTCGTGGTCGGGATGCGTGTGGCCGTTCCCGTTGACCGCGCCGAAGAACGACGCGAAATGGCCCGACACATGAACCGTCGTGTCGGGCCTGATGGTCCCGGAGAAGATCCGGACCAGGCTGAGCCGTCCGACGTAGGGGTCCGACGTCGTCTTCACCACCTCGGCCAGCAGCGGCGCGTCGGGGTCACAGGTCAGGGTCGCGTGGGTGGCGCCCTGCGGCGTAAACACCTCCGGCAGCGGGTGTTCCATCGGCGACGGGAATCCGCGGGTGGCGACCTCCAGCAATTCCAGGGTGCCGACGCCGGTGCTGCTGCAGACCGGGATCACCGGGAAGAACGACCCGCGGGCGACAGCCCGCTCCAGGTCCTCGATGAGCACCGCCTCGTCGATGGATTCACCGCCGAGGTAGCGATCCATCAGCGACTCGTCCTCCGATTCCTCGATGATGCCCTCGATCAGGGTGCCGCGGGCCTCCTCGATCCGATCGGCGTCGGACACCTCGGGCGGTTGCATGGTCCGCTTGCCGCCGGCGTATTGGTAGCGGGTCTGCGACAGCAACCCGATCAGGCCTTCACAGGACGGTAGGTGAGTCGGCAGGTACAGCGGTAACACCTTGTCGCCGAACGCATTCTGCGCGGCGGCCAGCGCCTCGGAATAGTTGGCGCGGGTGTGGTCGAGCTTGGTGATCACCACGGCGCGCGGCATGCCGACCTGATCGCATTCCTGCCACAGCGATTTGGTGGGCTCGTCGACGCCCTCGTTGGCGGCGATCACGAACAGCGCGCAATCCGCGGCGCGCAGGCCGGCCCGCAGCTCGCCGACGAAATCCGCGTACCCGGGGGTGTCCACCAGGTTGATCTTGATGCCGTCGTGCGCCAGCGAGGCGACGGCCAGCCCGACGGATCGCTGTTGGCGGATCTCGGCGTCGTCGTAGTCGCACACCGTGCTGCCGTCGGTGACGGAGCCCGCCCTGGTGAGCACCCCGCCGGCGACCAACAGCGCCTCGACCAGGGTGGTCTTGCCGCCGCCCGAGGGCCCGACCAGGACGATGTTGCGCACATCGCCGGGACCGTTCGCGGTGGGAGCGGCCGCTGCGCCCTGGGAAGCATTCGCCTTGTCCGCCATGCCGTTCCTCCAGTTCTCCGCCATCGCCCGTGCGCCGGCGCGGTGTGCGCTAGCTCACATGGCCACAAGCAACTTTTCCCCCAACCGCGGCCCAACACAAGGCCACGGGACGGCCACAATTGCGCCGGCTGTCAGGCGTGCCAGCTCGACCAGCGGCGCACCGCGATCGCGATCACCGGCCCGTCCAGCGGAACAGTTTGGTACTGCGGGTATTTGGCGCGCAGCAGCCGATATGCGGCCGCCACCGCCGCCCCGCCGGTGTGGATGGTGGCCGCACCGTCGGCCCGAACCCACCACAACCGCGTCCAGTCATCGGCGTAGTGGTCGACCAGGAGGCTCACGTGCGGGTTCTCTTCGATGTTGGCCAGCCGGCGCAGCCGCCGCGTCGTCTTGGGTTTGGCGTCGACGGCGGTGTACACCACCTCGGGGTGATCCCCGGCTACCGCGAATACCACCGGCACCAGGTGGGGGAGACCGTCGGGCGTGATCGTGCCCAGCCGGGCCACCGGGGATTGGCTGAACCTGGCCTGGGGGTCGAATTCGCCCACCGTGTCAGCCTAGGCGCAGAACGCAACCTACCCACTGCCATGAATAGCTACCTGCATTACGGTTATATACAGACAATTGTGCCGCCCAGAATCGCACGGCCGGGGCAGCTTGGTGTTACCGCGACGCAGGAAGGGTGACGGGATGAGCAAATCGCACCACCGCTCGGTCCGGTGGTCATGGTTGGTCAGCGTGTTGGCGGCGGTCGGACTGGGCCTCGGTTTGGCCACCGTACCGGCGGCCGCGTCGCCGTTCACCGCGCCGCAGGCGCCCCTCGACCCGGCGGCATTGGCCGGCCAGGTGGGGCCGCAGGTGGTCAACATCAACACCAAGTTCGGCTACAACAACGCGGTGGGCGCCGGCACCGGCATCGTCATCGACCCCAACGGCGTCGTGCTGACCAACAACCACGTCATCTCCGGGGCGACGGACATCAGCGCGTTCGACGTCGGCAACGGGCAGACGTACGCCGTCGACGTGGTCGGCTACGACCGCAGTCAGGACATCGCGGTGCTGCAGCTTCGCGGGGCCGCCGGGCTGCCTACCGCCGCGATCGGTGGCGGGGTCTCGGTGGGCGAGCCGGTGGTCGCGATGGGCAACGCCGGCGGCCAGGGCGGAACGCCCAGCGCCGTGTCCGGCAAGGTCATCGCGCTCAACCAGTCCGTCTCGGCGACCGACACCCTGACCGGCGCGAACGAGTCGTTGGGCGGGCTGATCCAGGCCGACACGCCGATCCGGCCCGGGGACTCGGGCGGCCCGCTGGTGAACAACGCCGGCCAGGTCGTCGGCGTGAACACCGCCGCCACCGACAACTACAAGATGTCGGGCGGCGGGCAGGGCTTCGCCATCCCGATCGGCCGGGCGATGGGCGTGGCCGGCCAGATCCGGTCGGGCGCCGGCTCGAACACCGTGCACATCGGCCCCACCGCCTTCCTCGGCCTGGGCGTGACCGACAGCAACGGCAGCGGCGCGCGCGTCGAGCGGGTGGTCACCGGCGGCCCCGCCGCGTCGGCCGGGATCTCACCCGGTGACGTCATCACCGGCGTCGACAACGTCGCGATCACCGGGGCCACGTCGATGACGGACGTGCTGGTCCCGCACCACCCCGGGGACAACATCGCGGTCCACTACCGCTCCGCCGGTGGCGGCGACCGCACCACGAATGTGACGCTGGCGGACGGACCTCCGGCCTGACACCCGCGCCGATAACCCCCGGCTGGCGGCCAAATGGCTTGCCAGCGGGCGTTTTTCGCGACATGTTCGTTGGCGTGATTTCGAATGTCGCGCCTCGGGTACCCGTGGCATCGTGGATTTGATGAACGACGCAAGAGAAGCTGTCGAGCACCATCCCGCGGGGGGCAGTCACGTTCAGGACGGCGTGGTCGAGCACCCCGACTCCGATGACTTCGACAACGCCGCCGCCCTGCCCACCGACCCGACGTGGTTCAAGCACGCCGTGTTCTACGAGGTGTTGGTCCGGGCGTTCTTCGACGCCAACGCCGACGGCTCGGGTGACCTGCGGGGGTTGCTCTCGCGCCTGGACTACCTGCAGTGGCTGGGCATCGACTGCATCTGGCTGCCGCCGTTCTATGACTCGCCGCTGCGCGACGGCGGTTACGACATCCGGGACTTCTACAAGGTGCTGCCCGAGTTCGGCACGGTCGAGGATTTCGTCGCGCTGCTCAACGCCGCGCACGAGCGGGGCATCCGCGTCATCACCGATTTGGTGATGAATCACACGTCGGAGTCGCACCCCTGGTTTCAGGAGTCGCGGCACGACCCGGACGGCCCGTACGGCGACTTCTACGTCTGGAGCGACACCAGCGAGCGCTACACCGACGCCCGGATCATCTTCGTCGACACCGAGGAGTCCAACTGGACCTTCGATCCGGTGCGCCGCCAGTTCTACTGGCACCGGTTCTTCTCGCATCAGCCGGATCTGAACTACGACAACCCGGCCGTGCAGGAAGCCATGATCGACGTGCTTCGCTTCTGGCTGGGCCTGGGCATCGACGGGTTCCGGCTGGACGCCGTGCCCTACCTGTTCGAGCGCGAAGGCACCAACTGCGAGAACCTGCCCGAGACGCACGCCTTCCTCAAGCGCGTCCGCAAGGTGATCGACGACGAATTCCCGGGCCGGGTGCTGCTTGCCGAGGCCAATCAGTGGCCGGCCGACGTCGTCGAGTACTTCGGCGACACCAGCACCGGCGGCGACGAATGCCACATGGCGTTTCACTTCCCGCTGATGCCGCGCATCTTCATGGCGGTTCGCCGGGAATCGCGCATTCCGATCTCGGAGATCCTGGCGCAGACGCCGGAGATCCCCGACATGGCGCAATGGGGAATCTTCCTGCGCAACCACGACGAGCTGACGCTCGAGATGGTCACCGACGAAGAGCGCGACTACATGTACTCCGAGTACGCCAAGGATCCGCGGATGAAGGCGAACGTCGGAATCCGGCGCCGGCTGGCGCCGCTGCTGGACAACGACCGCAACCAGATCGAGCTGTTCACCGCGCTGCTGCTGTCGCTGCCCGGCTCGCCGGTGCTGTACTACGGCGACGAGATCGGCATGGGCGACGTGATCTGGCTGGGGGATCGCGACGGTGTGCGCACCCCGATGCAGTGGACGCCGGACCGTAACGCCGGGTTCTCGAAGGCCAACCCGGGCCGGCTCTACCTGCCCGCCAGCCAGGACTCGGTCTACGGCTACCAGGCGGTCAACGTGGAGGCCCAGCGGGACACCTCCACGTCGCTGCTGAACTTCACCCGCATGATGCTGGCCGTGCGGCGCCGCCACGAGGCCTTCGCGATCGGCTCATTCGAGGAGTTGGGCGGCTCCAACCCGTCGGTGCTGGCGTTCGTGCGGCAGGTGCGCGACGGCGGCGACACGGTGCTGTGCGTCAACAACCTGTCGCGCTTCCCGCAGCCGATCGAACTCAATCTGCAGCACTGGAGCGGTTGCACGCCGGTGGAACTGACCGGCCACGTCGAGTTTCCGCGGATCGGGCACCTGCCCTACCTGCTGACCTTGCCGGGGCACGGGTTCTATTGGTTCCAGCTGACCGCATGTGAGGAGGACTCGCGTGACTGACCCAGCCAAACTGCCGTGGTCGGACTGGCTCCCACAGCAACGGTGGTACGCCGGACGCAACCGGGAGCTGACCTCAGCCGAAGCCGCCGTGATCGTCCCGCTCCGGGACGACCTCGACCTGGTTCTGGTCGACGTCCAGTACGCCGACGGTTCGTCCGAGCGCTACCAGGTGATCGTGCGTTGGGATGCCGCGCCGGTATCCGAGTACAGCACCGTGGCCACCATCGGCGCAGCCGGCGACCGCACCGGCTTCGACGCCCTGTACGACACCGATGCGCCGAAATTCCTGCTGTCGTTGATCGACGAATCGGCCGTCCGCGGTTCGTCGGGCGCCGAGGTGCGGTTCGTCAAGGAACCCGACGTCGGCCTGCCACTGGAGGCCATGCCGCACGTCTCCGACGCCGAGCAGAGCAACACCAGCGTCATCTTCGACCGGGACGCGATCTTCAAGGCGTTTCGCCGGGTCAGCAGCGGCATCAACCCCGACATCGAACTGAATCGGGTGTTGGGCCGGGCCGGCAACCCGCATGTGGCCCGGCTGCTGGGCACCTACGAGATGCCCGGCTCGGCGGGGACCCCCGACGCGGCGTGGCCGCTGGGCATGGTGACCGAGTTCGCGGCCAACGCCGCGGAGGGCTGGGCGATGGCCACCGCCAGCGTCCGCGACCTGTTCGCCGAGGCCGACCTCTACGCGTACGAAGTCGGGGGTGACTTCGCGGGCGAGTCCTACCGGCTGGGCGAGGCCGTGGCGTCGGTGCACGCCACCCTGGCCGAATCCCTGGGAACGGCGCAGTCGGCCTTCCCGGTCGACACCGTGCTGGCGCGGCTGTCGGCGACGGTGGCGAAGGTTCCCGAGCTGCAGGAGTACGCGACCACCATCGAGGAGCGGTTCGCCAAGCTCGCGGGCGAGGCGATCACCGTCCAGCGGGTGCACGGCGACTTGCACCTCGGTCAGGTGCTGCGCACCCCCGAGAGCTGGCTGCTGATCGACTTCGAGGGCGAACCGGGGTCGCCGCTCGACGAGCGCCGGGCGCCGGATTCGCCGCTGCGCGACGTGGCCGGCGTGCTGCGGTCCTTCGAGTACGCCGCGTACGGGCCGCTGGTGGACCAGGCGGCCGACAAGCAACTGGCCGCCCGCGCCCGGGAGTGGGTCGAGCGCAACCGGACCGCGTTCTGCGAGGGCTACGCCGCCGCCTCCGGGACGGACCCGCGGGATTCGGCGGAGCTGCTGGCCGCCTACGAACTCGACAAGGCGGTGTACGAAGCCGGTTACGAGGCGCGCCACCGGCCCGGCTGGTTGCCGATTCCGCTGCGCTCCATCGCCCGGCTCACCAGCACATAGGCGCAGCATAGGAATTCCCTATGCGTCCCCTGCGCGGTCGGCGAGCGTCTGAAAGCATGTCAGCGTGGCAAGCGAAACCTTCAATAGCGAGGCGCGACTGTCGTGGGTGCTGGCGGGCCTGGCCGGTGTGGTGGGCGCGATCTCGTTCACCCACTCCGCGGGCTACTTCGTGGTTTTCATCACCGGCAACGCCCAACGGGCCGTCCTCGGTTATTTCACCGGTGATGGGTGGCTGGCCGTAAGTGCCGGGCTCCTCATCGCGGTGTTCGTCGCCGGCGTGGTCGTTGCGTCGCTGTGCCGGCGATTTTTCTGGGTGGACCATCCGCACGGCCCGACGGTGCTGACCACCTTCAGTTTGGCGGCCGCCACCGTGGTCGACGTGCTCGACGAGGGATGGGAGGAGAATCTCGTCGATTTCTTGCCGATGATGCTGCTGGCGTTTGGTACCGGGGCGTTGAACACCTCTTTTGTCAAAGATGGCGAGGTTTCGGTGCCGTTGAGCTATGTGACCGGCACGACCGTCAAGATGGGCCAGGGCATCGAGCGCCACATCGCTGGTGGTGGAAGCGTCTCGGACTGGCTCGGTTACTTTCTGCTGTTCGCCAGCTTCGTCGTGGGCGCGACCGTCGGCGGCTTAATCAGCGTCGTCGTCAACGGGACCTGGATGCTGGTGATGGCCACGTCCCTATGCGCGGTGACGACCGGGTACACGTACTTCCACCAGGACCGGCGCGCTCTGTTGATGGAACGGTCCGAGAAAAAGCATCGGCAGTAGCGCTGACCGGTGCGCTACTGCCGATGCTGCTCGGGGGTCAGGCGGCCGGCTGAGCCGGTTGCGCCGGTTGCGCCGGTTGCGCCGTGGTGTTGCTGGCCAGCAGCACCTGCTGGATGTCGGGCTTCATCGCGACCAACTGCTGGTTCCAGTACGGCCACGAGTGCGTGCCGTTGGCCGGGAAGTTGAACGTCCCGTTGCGCCCGCCGGCGGCCGCGTAGCTGTTCTGGAACTGCTGGTTGGTGCGCAGCGTGAGACCTTCCAGGAACTTGGCCGGCATGTTGTCGCCGCCCAGGTCACTGGGTGTCCCGTTGCCGCAGTACACCCAGATCCGGGTGTTGTTGGCGACCAGCCGCGGAATCTGCAGCATCGGGTCGTTGCGCTTCCACGCCGGGTCGGTGGACGGTCCCCACATGCTGTTGGCGTTGTAGCCACCCGAGTCGTTCATCGCCAGCCCGATCAGCGTCGGCCACCAGCCCTCGGACGGGTTGAGGAAGCCCGAAAGCGAAGCGGCGTAAGGGAATTGCTGCGGGTAGTAGGCGGCCAGGATCAGGGCGGAGCCGCCGGACATCGACAGGCCCACCGCGGCGTTGCCGGTCGGTGAGATCTGCTTGTTGGCCTGCAGCCACAGCGGCATCTCCTGGGTCAGGAACGTCTCCCACTTGTAGGTGTAGTTCTGCCCGTTACCCGACGACGGCTGGTACCAGTTGCTGTAGAAGCTGGACTGGCCGCCGACCGGCATCACCACCGACAGGCCGGACTGGTAGAACTCCTCGAAGGCGGGGGTGTTGATGTCCCAGCCGTTGTAGTCGTCCTGGGCCCGCAGCCCGTCGAGCAGGTACACCGCGTGCGGTCCGCCGCCTTCGAACTGGACCTTGATGTTGCGGCCCATCGACGGCGACGGCACGTCCAGGTACTCCACCGGCAGACCCGGCTTCGAGAACGCCCCCGCGGTGGCCGATACGCCGGCGGCGGTGACGAGGCCGGACATCAGGGCAGCCCCCATAGCCGCGACCGCCAGTTGGCGCGGCATGGATGCCGCGGCGCCACGCAACTTTCCGAAGAACTTCATAGCTCTCTACCCATCCCAACTTTCATCTGCCGCGTGCCGCGGTCGAATCCGTTCGCAGGGCAGTCAAACACGGGGAGAGGGCGCAAATCGCTTGTCAGGGCCGCAGCTTCACATCGCGGTTGGCTAACGATTGGGCGTCGGCCGGAAATCGTTGCCGATCGGTCACGATCGGCTATCGAGGCGATAACTAGGCGACGAGCCGGCGCAATAGCGTTGAGGCCGAGGCGATTCCGAGCACGGCGGCGACCAGCAGCACCACGATGTCCACCGGATCGAAGGGCGTGCCGATGAGCAGTCCCCGCAGCGCGTTGACCTCGTAGCTGAGCGGGTTCACCCTGCTCAGCACGTGCAGCCAGGCCGGCATCACGTCCACGGGATACAGCGCGTTGGAGGCGAAGAACAACGGCATCGTGATCGCCTGCCCGATTCCCATCAGGCGGTCGCGGTTGCGCACCAGGCCCGCCAGGGTCATCGACAGGCAGGCGAAGAACGCGGCGCCAAGCATGACCACGGCCATCGCCGCCACGATCCGCAGCGGGTTGACGGTCAGGCCGACGTTCATCAGGTACGCCAGCGCCATCACACCGACCACCTGGGCGACCGAGCGCACGCCGGCCGCGAACGCCTTGCCGGTGATCAGCGCCGACGCGGGCGCCGGCGTCACCATCAGCTTGGCCAGGACCCCGGCGTCGCGGTCCCAAATGATCTGTATGCCATAGAAAATGGAGATGAACAGCGCCGACTGGGCGATGATGCCCGGCGCCAGGAAGGCCAGGTACGACACCGATCCGGTCTGGATGACGTGCAGGTGGCTGAACGTGGTCCCGAAGATCAGCAGCCACAGCGCCGGCTGCACCATCCGGGTGACCAGTTCGGTCCGGTCGTGCTGCAGCTTCTGCATCTCGACGATGGCGAACGCACCGATCCGGCTGAACAAGGCGCCGACCCGTTGCCACCCATGGGGTGCGCGGACCAGCGGTGTGGGCATCACGCTATCAACCGACACGACGCGCAACCTTTCTCGCGGAACGGATTTCGCCGAACGAACCCGCCGAGTCCGACGACGCCTGCTCATCCGCCAAGCCGGAGGCCGCGTAGTGGCGGAAGACGTCCTCGAGGGTCGCGCGCGGCGACACCGTCGACTTCAACTTGGCCGGTGTGCCCACCGCCCGCAACTCGCCCCGGTGCATCAGAGCCACGCGATCGCACAACGCGTCGGCCTCTTCCATGTAGTGGGTGGTCAGCAGCACGGTCATGCCGAACTGCGCCTGCATCTTTTGCACCTGCGTCCAGACGCCGTCACGCGCGATCGGGTCGAGTCCAACGGTGGGTTCGTCCAGGACGAGCAGCGACGGGCGGTTCACCAGCGCCTGCGCCACCTCGAGGCGGCGGACCATGCCACCGGAGTAGGCGGCGGCCACCCGGTCGGCCACGTCGAGCAGGTCCATGGCCGCCAGCGCCTGCTCGACGCGATCGGACCGCGCGGCCCGCGGCACGCCGTAGAGCCGCGCGAACCACTCGACGTTCTGCCGGCCCGTCAGCGCGGGCTCGATCGAGAGTTGTTGCGGCACATAGCCGATGTTGCTGCGAATGTCCGTGGTCTGGTGACGGGCGTCCAGCCCGAAGACGCGCAGTTCGCCCTGTTGCACCGGTGCCAGCGTGGTGAGCATGCGGACCATCGTCGTTTTCCCGGCTCCGTTCGGGCCGAGCAGGCCCATGGTCTCGCCGGGCCGCACCTGCAACGTCACGTCGTTGACGGCGGTGAACTGGCCATACCGGTAGCTCAGGTGCCTGGCGTCGATCGCCATCGGCAGTTGTGCGCTCATGATTGCCGCTCCTGCAGTGTCCTGGTCATCGTGTCGATGACCTCCAATCCCCTTGTCAAAGACTCGATTTGCTCGTCGTCGAGCTCGGCGAGCACCTCCGCCAGCACGGCGCGGCGCGCGGCTCGCGACGCGTCGACGATCTGCTGGGCGGGCTCGGCGAGGTGTAACCGCCCGACCCGGCGGTCCGGGTCGCCGACTGTGCGCAGCAGCAACCCGCCCGCGACCAACTTGGAGACCAGGGTGGAGGCGGTGTTGGGCGCCAGCCCGAGCTCGGCGGCCGCGGCGTTGACCGAGATCCCCGGTTGCCGGCCCACTAGCCACAACAGCTCGGACTGGGACTCGGTGAGCCGTGACGAGTCGAAGCCGCGGCCGGCCGACCGACGCAGTTGCCGGCGGAATCGGCCGACGACGCGAAACACGTCGGTGACCACATCAGTAC
>NZ_LZIZ01000164.1:0-68296 GCF_001666915.1 Mycobacterium sp. E3339
GCAACTACCGCGGCGGCGGTGGAGTCGGGGCCCCGCCCGGTGGCGGCGGCGGTGCGGGCGGTTTCCGCGGTCGCCCCGGCGGCGGTGGCGGCGGTCGCCGTCGCGGCGGGCGCGGCGGTCGCCTCGCCGTTACCGATGGCCTTGTCGAGCGCCTGGTCGAGCGATTTGTCCGGGCCCTTGGCGGGCGCCTTGGCCGCCTTGGCCGCGGTCTTCTCCGGGGCGGCCTTGCCGCCGCCGAAGGATTCGCGCAGCCGGCGAGCGACGGGGGCCTCCACCGTCGACGATGCGGATTTTACGAATTCGCCCTGTTCATTCAGTCGGGCGAGGACTTCCTTGCTGGTGACACCGAGTTCCTTAGCCAACTCGTGTACGCGGGCCTTACCTGCCACTACATCTCCTGTCTATGAGGCGACAGTCGTGGGGCCGCGCCTCGGTTTAGCTATGACACATGGTCATCGGGACTTCACGGTGTGCTCATGTTCTTTGCTGCCTCTTCTGTTGGCGCCGAGAGGATCGGGTGCGCCTAGTGACTCTAGGTGCTCGACCACCGCGGACACGTCCGGGGAACCGGCGATGCGCAGCGCTCTGGTGAAAGCCCGCCGCCGAATCGCCTGTTGCACGCACTGCGGATCGGGGTGCAGCCACGCACCCCGCCCCGGCAGGCTACTCCTGGTGTCGACGATCACGGCATATCCGCCGTTCCCGTCCGACACAGCCGCTACGCGAAGCAGTTCGACGGCCAACCCTCGCTTCCGGCACCCGACGCACGTGCGGACTGGTCCGTCCACACATTTGTGCGCCCTGGTTTCGGGTGCCGAAGGTTCACGCTGGATCACGGCTCAGTCTAGCGTCACTTACCCGATGGTCAGAACCGCCCGAGGCTGCGGGCCGCTCTCCCCCGCGACGCGGCCGTCCGGTCGGGTTGCCGCGCTAGCGGTCGTGCGCCACCGGATGGGTGGCGCCGCGCTCGGGGTGGGCCTGTGAATGCGCGTCGGATGCACCCGGCGTATCGCCGCGGATGTCGATGCGCCACCCGGTGAGCCGGGCCGCCAAACGCGCGTTCTGGCCCTCCTTGCCGATGGCCAGGGAAAGCTGGAAATCGGGCACCACCACGCGGGCGGCCCGGGCGTTCTGGTCGATGATCGACACGGACACCACCTTGGCCGGCGACAACGCGTTGGCGACGAAGCGGGACGGGTCTTCGTCGTAGTCGATGATGTCGATCTTCTCCCCCGAGAGCTCGCTCATCACGTTGCGGACCCGCTGGCCCATCGGGCCGATGCAGGCCCCTTTCGCGTTCAGGCCGGAGACGTTGGATTTCACCGCGATCTTGGAGCGATGGCCGGCCTCGCGGGCCACCGCCACGATCTCGACCGAACCGTCGGCGATCTCGGGGACCTCCAGGGAGAACAACTTGCGTACCAGGTTGGGGTGCGTCCGCGACAGCGTGATCAGCGGCTCGCGCGATCCGCGGGTCACCCCGATCACGTAGCAACGCACCCGGTTGCCGTGCTCGTAGCTTTCGCCGGGCACCTGTTCGGCGGCCGGGATGACGCCCTCGGACGCCTTAGTCTCGGTGCCCATCCGGACCACGACCAGCCCGCGGGCGTTGGCGCGGCTGTCGCGCTGGATGACGCCCGCGACGATCTCGCCCTCGCGGGTCGAGAACTCGCCGTAGGTGCGCTCGTTTTCGGCGTCCCGAAACCGCTGCAGCATGACCTGACGCGCGGTGGTCGCGGCGATGCGGCCGAAACCCTCGGGGGTGTCGTCCCATTCGCTGATCACGTTGCCGTCGTCGTCGGTCTCGCGGGCGACGACGCGCACCACACCGGTCTTGCGGTCGATCTCGATGCGCGCGTCGTTCTGGTGGCCCTCGGTGTGCCGGTAGGCGGTGAGCAGCGCCGATTTGATCGTCTCGAGCAGCTCGTTGACCGAGATGCCCCGATCCACCTCGATGGCGTGCAGCGCGGCCATGTCGATATTCATCAGCGCCGCTCCTCCGTCCTGTCGGCCCGGCCCGCCAGCTCCAACTCCGCTTGGGCCGGCGGCGAAAACTCCACCTGGACAACGGCTTTGGCGATGTCGGCGAGCGGAATCTCGCGCACCGTGTAGTCGCGGCCCTGGCGAACCACGAGCGTGACGGCGTGGTCGCGGGTCTCCCCGACCCGGCCGGTCAGGCGGGAACCGTCCGCCAGGTCGACGTCCACCTTGCGGCCATGGGCGCGGCGAAAGTGCTTTTCGCTGGTCAGCGGGCGTTCCACGCCCGGGGAACTCACCTCGAGCACGTAGCGGTCCCGGATGCCGTCGAGGCCGTCCAGCAAAGTCGACGCGGAGCGTGACAGGTCCGCGATGGTGTCCAGGTCAAGGGCTTTGTCACCGTCGGCGACGACCATGATCCGCGGCGGGCGCGTGCGGGCGTCGATGACCACGTCTTCGATCTCATATCCCGCGCGCGCGAACTCTCCACCGAGTAGCTCGATCACCTGCGTCTGCGAAGGTAGCCCGGTGGTCACGGCGAGCTCCTCATCTTGAGTTGTCCGGTCAGCTGGAGGGCGTCGCCGCCCCGCTGGCTTGCGGGCGGCTCCAGTGTCCCGGCGGAACGCGAGGGCTGCCGTTCCGCGAGAGCCAGCTATCAACGATACGCCAGGATTCGCGTCTGACGGCCGGATCGCGTCCTGGCTTCGTACCCACCGCCGCACCGATGGCAGGATGTGTTTGTGTCTAGCGCAGTTCCCGTCGTCAACCGGCGGGGTGTGCTCGCCGGCGGCGCGGCTCTGGCTGCGCTCGGGGTGGTCACCTCCGCCTGCGGCGAGTCCCCGCCCAAGCCCCCGGCCGTCGAAGAGTTGCTGGGCCCGTTGGATCAGGCCCGCAAGGACAGCGCGCTGGCCGGCGCCGCCGCGGCGGCCGTCGGCAATCCGCCGCAGATCGCCGCCGCGCTGACGGTGGTCGCTAGCCAGCGCGCCGCGCACGCCCGCGCCCTGTCCACGGAGATCTCGCGGGCCGCCGGCAAGATCACCAGCTCGTCGACCAGCGAGACCGCCACCCCGAGCCCGAGCGCCGCCGAACCGGCGGGCCCGCCGCCGCCCCCGCCGCCGGTGTCCGACGTGATCAACGCGTTGCGCGCCTCGGCGGACAGCGCCAGCCGCCTGGTGGCGGGCGAATCCGGCTACCGTGCGGGGCTGCTCGCGTCGATCATCGCGTCGTGCACGGCGTCGTACACGGTCGCCCTGGTGCCCGGGGGCCCGTCGATATGAGCTCCGGCAAGGACGCCGACAACGCGGCGTTGTGCGACGCGCTGGCCATCGAACACTCGACGATCTACGGCTACGGCATGGTCTCGGCACTGTCGCCGCCCAGCGTGAACGGCATGGTGGTGGAGGCCCTGTTGCAGCACCGCCAGCGCCGCGACGACGTGATCGCGATGCTGACCGCCCGCAAGGTCAACGCCCCGGTCGCCGCCCCCGGCTACCAGCTGCCGATGCTGATCGGCAGCGCCGCGGACGCGGCGCGCCTGGCCGCCCGGATGGAGAACGACTGCGCGTCGGCCTGGCGGGTGGTGATCGAGCACGCCGAGACGGCCGACGACCGCGCGTTCGCCGCGACGGCGCTGACGCAGAGCGCCGTGATGGCCGCCCGCTGGAACCGCGTGCTGGGCGCCTGGCCCATCACGACGAGCTTCCCGGGCGGAAACGACTAGCGCCGCAAGGGGTTTGGAGCGCTACCCGGTCAGCGCGGCCGCGACGTCGGCGGCCAGCGACGGCCCGGTGGCCAGCTCACGCGTCTCGCCGCTGAAGCGGTCGCGCAGCTCGACCACGCCGTTGCCCCAGCCGCGGCCCACCACCAGGATCCAGGGCACGCCCAGCAACTCGGCGTCCTTGAACTTGACCCCCGGCGAGGCCTGCCGGTCGTCGAGCAGCACCTCGACGCCCAGCCCGTCCAGGTCGGCGGCCAGCGCGGTCGCCCCGGTGCGGGCGTCCGCGTCCTTATTGGCGATCACCAGGTGCACGTCGAACGGCGCGACCGACGCCGGCCAGCGCAGGCCCAGCTCGTCGTGGTGCTGCTCGGCGATGACGGCCACCATGCGCGACACCCCGAGCCCGTAGGAGCCCATGGTCAGCCGCACCGGCTTGCCGTCCTCACCGAGCACGTCGGCGGTGAAGGCGTCGGTGTATTTGCGGCCGAGCTGGAAGATGTGCGCGACCTCGATGCCCCGCGCCGACACCAGCGGGCCGGCGCCGTCGGGCGACGGATCGCCGTCGCGCACCTCGGCGGCCTCGATGGTGCCGTCGGCGGTGAAATCCCGGCCGGCCACCAGGCCGACGACGTGGCGGCCCTTCTCGTCCGCCCCGGTGATCCAGCTGGTGCCGTCCACCACCCGCGGGTCGACGAGATAGCGAACACCGTTGTCGCGCAACGCCTTAGGACCGATATAACCCTTCACCAGGAACGGGTACTTGGCGAAGTCGGCGTCGTCGAGCAACGCGTACTCGGCCGGATCCAGCGCCGCGCCCAGCCTCTTGTCGTCGACCTCGCGGTCGCCGGGCAGCCCGATGCCCAGCAGCTCCGGATCCCCGCCGGGCTGGCGCACCTTGAGCAGGACGTTCTTCAGGGTGTCGGCGGCGGTGACGGTGCGGCCGAGGTCGGCCGTGTTGGCCCACTCGACCAGCGTGGCGATGGTCGGGGTGTCGCCGGTGTCGTGGACCACGGCCTCGGGCAGCCCCTCGATGGGCCGGGCCTCCGGGCGGGCGGTGACGACGGCCTCGACGTTGGCCGCATACCCGGACTCCAGGCAACGCACGAAAGTGTCTTCACCGACCGGACTTTCGGCCAAAAACTCCTCGGAGGCGCTGCCACCCATCGCCCCCGACACCGCGGAGACGATCACGTAGCGCACCTGGAGCCGATTGAAGATGCGCTGATACGCCTCCCGGTGCGCGTGGTAGGCGGCCTTGAGCCCGGCGTCGTCGATGTCGAAGGAGTAGGAGTCCTTCATCACGAACTCGCGCACCCGCAGGATGCCCGCCCGGGGCCGCGCCTCGTCGCGGTACTTGTTCTGGATCTGATAGAGCAGCACCGGAAAGTCTTTGTAGGAGCTGTATTCGCCTTTGACGGTCAGGGTGAACAGTTCCTCGTGCGTCGGCCCCAGCAGGTAGTCGTTGCCGCGACGGTCCTTGACCCGGAACACGCCGTCGCCGTATTCGGTCCACCGGTTCGTGGTCTCGTAGGGCGCGCGGGGCAGCAGGGCGGGGAACAGGATCTCCTGCCCGCCGATGGCGTTCATCTCCTCGCGGACGATGCTTTCGATCCTGCGCAGCACCCGCAGGCCGAGCGGCAGCCAGCTGTACAACCCGGGTGCGACGGGCCGGACGTAACCGGCCCGGATCAGCAGTTTGTGGCTGGGCACTTCCGCGTCGGCAGGGTCGTCGCGCAATGTGCGCAAGAACAACTCGGACATCCGGGTGATCACAGCGGGCCAGCCTAGCGGTGATCGCAAGCGCGACGGTGGGGGTACCGCCCGCTTGCGGGGGACCGGGCGCTGGGGGTACCCCCGCGGAGCCGGGCGCTGGGGGTACCTCCCGCTTGCGGGGGACGGGTCACCGCCTTCGGCCTAACGTGGCGGGTTCCTGCGACGAGCGTCACGCCAGCGCAACGCTGGCATGCCGACGCCACTCTGGCGTGACGGTCGGCGGCCGAGACCTACAGCTCGCCGGCGTCGATCGCTTCCTTGACCTCTTGCGCGTGGGCCACCTGCTCCGGCGTGTAGCCGATCAACAGGGCCGCACCGCCGACGATGACGGCCACGCCGGCCACCCACAACAGGCCGTAGGTATAGCCCTGATCGAGCGCGTGCAACTGGAGGTCGTTCATGATCTTCACCGGGCCGGTCGTGCCGCCCAGGTACAGCGTGCGCGACGTGATCACGGCCTGGATGACGGCCAGCACCAGCGGTCCGCCGAGGCTCTGCAGCATCAACGCGATCGCCGACACCGGCCCGATCTGATCGAAACCCACCCCCGCGATGGCCGACAGCGTCAGCGGGACGACGCAGATGCCGATGCCGATACCGCCGACGATGATCGGCAACACCAGGTTGGGGAAATAGGGCACGCCGCGGTGCATGAAGGCCCAGCCGTAAAGCATCGCCCAGAACAGCAGGACGCCACCGCCGATGGTCAGCACCCGCGGCGAGAACCGCGACACCAGCTGGGAGGAGACGCCCAGGCCGATCCCCATCGCGATGACGAACGGAATGAAGCCGACGCCCGCGCGCAGCGCGCTGTAGCCCAGGATGTCCTGCACGTACAGGCCGATGCAGACGGTCAGGCTGAACATCAGCCCGCCGGCCAGGAAGATCGCGGCGAAGGTGACCAGCCGGTTGCGGTCGCGGAAGAGACTGAATGGGACGACGGGGTTTTCGGCCGTGCGCTCCACGATGACGAAGGCCAGCGCGGCGGCCAGCGCGACGACACCCGAGGCGATGGTGGTGATCGACACCCAGCCCTTCTCCGGCCCCATCGAGAAGGCGTAGACGGCGGCGGTGCACGCCAGGGTGGCGAGCATGGCGCCGGTGGCGTCGAGCTTCATCCGCTCGCGGTTGGTCTCGCGCAGCGCGGTGCGGGCCAGGTAGATCATCACCAGCCCGATCGGCACGTTCACCAGGAAGGCCAGCCGCCAGGACACCTCGGTCAGCGCTCCGCCGACCACCAGGCCCATCACCGAACCGATGGCCGTCATCGCGGCGAACACCGCCGTCGCGAAGTTACGGGCCGGGCCCTTGGGGAACGTGGTCGCCACCAGCGCCAAGCCCGTCGGCGAGGCGATGGCCGACCCGACGCCCTGGGAGAGCCGCGCGATGACCATCGTGGCCTCGTCCCAGGCGACCGCGCACAGCACCGAGGAAATGGTGAACAGCGCGACGCCGACGATGAAGGTGCGCTTGCGTCCGATGGTGTCGCCCAGCCGGCCGCCCAACAGCATCAGGCCGCCGAACGTGAGCACATACGCGGTGATCACCCAGCTGCGGCCGGCGTCCGAGAGGCTCAGCTCGTTCTGGATCCTCGGCAGCGCCACGATGGCGACGGTGCTGTCCATGGTCGCCAGCAACTGCATACCGCCGATGGCGATCACGGCCGCGATGAAGCGACGCGAAGGCAGCCAGGCCGGGTAGTACTTGCTGAGGCGCGTGGAGGCGGTCTCCGCCGGGCGCTCGGCGCGCACCGGGGCCGGACGATCGGGGCGCGCTGACGCGAATTTCCGCACCGCGCGCTCACTGTCGTTGAGGGCCGTCATAAAGGGTTACCTTACAGTAATCTTAAGATCCGTTTAAAGCCCGAAGGCCGCCACCGGACCGATCACGATGATCGCGGGAGGTCGGATGCCCTCGGCGCGGATCTTTTCGGGCGTGTCGGCGAGGGTGGCCCGCAAAGTCTGCTGTTCGGCCGTCGTGCCGTGCTGGACCACCAACACCGGCGTATCCGCAGGTCGACCGCCTTTTATCAGCGCGTCGGCGAAAAGCTCGATGCGTTCGACGGCCATCAGCAAAACGATGGTGCCCGACAATGCGGCCAGCGCATTCCAATTCACTAACGATTCGGGGTGATCGGGCGCCAGATGACCGCTGACCACGACGAATTCGTGATTTATCGCCCGATGCGTCACCGGAACGCCCGCCAGGGCGGGCACTCCTATGGCACTTGTCACACCCGGAACCACGATCACCGGGATCCCGGCGTCCACGCACGCCTGCACTTCCTCGTAGCCGCGGGCGAAGACGAACGGGTCCCCACCCTTGAGCCGGACGACGAACTTTCCGGACCGGGCCCGCTCGATCATGACGTCGTTGATCGCGTCCTGGGCCATCGCCCGCCCGTAGGGGATCTTGGCCGCGTCGATCACCTCCACGTGCGGCGGCAGCTCGGCCAGCAGCTCCGGCGGCGCGAGCCGGTCGGCGACCACGACGTCGGCGTGGGCCAGCAGGCGCCGCCCGCGCACGGTGATCAGTTCGGGGTCGCCGGGGCCGCCGCCGACGAGCGCCACCCCGCCGCGCACGACGTCGGAGCTCACCGCGCTGTCCACGGTGATGACCCCGGTCTGCAACGCCTCCCGGATGGCCGAGCGGATTGCCGCGGAGCGGCGGTGCTCGCCGCCGGCCAACACCCCCACCGATAACCCCTCATAACGGAAGGACGCCGGGGTCACCGCGGTCCCCTCCACGGCGATGTCGGCGCGGACGCAGAACAGGTGGCGGCGTTCGGCCTCGGCGACGACGGCCGCGTTCACTTCCGGGTCGTTGGTGGCGGCGATCGCGTACCAGGCCCCGTCGAGGTCACCGTCGCGGTATTCGCGCAGGGACAACGTGATTCCGGTCATCGCATCGACCGACCTGGTGGCGCTGCGGGAGATGACGTGGACGTCCGCGCCGCTGGCGATCAGCAGGGGCAGCCGGCGTTGGGCGACCGAGCCGCCGCCGACCACGACGACCTTCTTGCCGGCCAGCCGCAGTCCGACGAGGTAGGCGTTCTCGGTCACCGGGCAAGCCTAGTGGCGATCGCGAGCGCGGCGGGCGGCGGCGTGCGCGACGAACCGCGCGACCGCTTCCGGCGCGGCCGCCGGGTGGGTGTGCAGATACGACGCGTGCACGCCGGCGTGCACCACGCCGTCGCGCACGGCATCCACCCCGGCACCCCGATACACCCACGCGGGCTGGTAGCTGTCGGTGAAAGTGACTGCGGTGCGGTGGAATTCGTGCCCCATCGCGCGCTGTCCGGCGCGATACAATGGCGAATCGGCGACGGCCACGGCGTCGCGATAGGCCAGCGTCAGGTGCGGCGTGAACCGCGCCGACCCGGCCAGCACGCCGCACATCGGGTAGCCGTCGAGTTCGGTGGCCAGGTAGATGAGGCCGGCGCATTCGGCGTGAATGGGCGCGCCGGCGGCGGCCAGCTCGTTGATCTGCCGGCGCACAAGGTCGTTGGCCGAGAGCTCCGCGGTGAACTGTTCCGGGAAGCCACCGGGCAGCAGCACCGCGTCCGTGCCGTCCGGCAACGGGTCGGCCAGCGGGTCGAATTCGACCACCTCGGCGCCCGCGGCCTCGAGCAACTCGGCATGCTCGGCGTAGCCGAAGCTGAACGCCTTTCCCGCCGCCATCGCCACGGTGGCCCGCGCGCCGGGAGCCCCGCCCGCCGCCGTCGCCGGGTCCCACGCCGGGCCGGCGCGGCTCGCGGCCACCGCCGCCACGGCCGCCAGGTCGACGTGGCGCGCCACCAGGTCGGTCATCGCCGCGACCGCGAGCCGCGCCCGCCGCCCGTACTCCACCGCGGTCACCAGGCCCAAATACCTTGTCGGGAGCTCCAATTCGGCGGTGCGCGGAATGGCGCCCAGCACCGGGACGCCCGCCTGCTCGCAGGCCTGCCGCAGCACCTGCTCGTGCCGGGCCGAGCCGACGCGGTTGAGGATCACGCCGCGGACCCGCGTCCCGGCATCGAACGTCGAAAAGCCGTGCAGCAGTGCGGCGATGCTGTGGCTCTGACCGCGCGCGTCGACCACCAGGATGACCGGCGCGCCCAAGAGGCCGGCCACGTGTGCGGTGGACCCGTCCGCCGGGCCGGCGACGGCGGGACCGATCCGCCCGTCGAAGAGGCCCATCACGCCTTCGATCACCGCGATGTCCGCGCCGTCGGCGCCGTGCGCGTACAGCGGGCCGACGAGGCTCTCGCCGACCAGCACCGGGTCCAGGTTGCGGCCGGGACGCCCGGCGGCCAGGCCGTGATAACCGGGGTCGATGAAATCCGGGCCGACCTTGAACGGCGCTACGGCATGACCGGCGCGCCGCAGGGCACCGATCAAACCCGTTGCGACGGTGGTCTTTCCGCTGCCAGATGCCGGCGCGGCGACGACCACCGCGGGGACGCTCACCACTCGATGCCCTTCTGCCCCTTGCGGCCCGCGTCCATCGGGTGCTTGATCTTCGTCATCTCGGTCACCAAGTCAGCCGCCTCGATCAACCGCTGCGGGGCATCACGCCCGGTGATGACCACGTGCTGGTGGCCGGGCCGCGCCAGCAGCACGTCCACCACCTCGTCGACGTCCACCCATCCCCACTTCAGCGGGTAGGTGAACTCGTCGAGCACGTAGAAGTCGTGGCGCTGCTCGGCCAGCCGGCGCGAGATCTCGGCCCACCCGTCGGCGGCCGCCGCCGCGTGGTCGAGTTCGCTGCCCGCCTTGCGCGACCAGGACCACCCCGCGCCCATCTTGTGCCATTCGACGGGCCCACCGATCCGGTGCTCGTCGTGCACGCGGCCGAGTTGCGCGAAGGCCGACTCCTCACCCACCTTCCACTTGGCGCTCTTGACGAACTGGAAGACGGCGACGGAAAGCCCGACGTTCCACGCCCGCAACGCCATTCCGAAGGCGGCCGTCGATTTCCCCTTGCCGGGGCCGGTGTGCACCGCCAGCACCGGGGTGTTGCGCCGGGCCTTGGTGCTCAACCCGTCGTCGGGCAGCTGAAGGGGGCGGCCTTGTGGCATCAGCGAATACCTTCCTCAGGCCGCGCCGCGCACCGCGCGCGTCAGGGAGTCCGCGTGCAGCTGCTCGAGCCGCACCGCCGGCGCGCCCAGCCGGCGGGCCAGCTTCTCGGCCAAACCCAGCCGCACATAGGACGTCTCGCAGTCCACGACCACCGCGGCGGTGCCTTCGGACACCAGCCGCGCCGCCGCGATGTTGCTGCGGCGCAACGGGTCCGGCCCCGCGGTGGCTCGGCCGTCGGTCAGCACCACCACCAGGGCGCGCCTTGCCCGGTCGCGGGCCTTCTCGCGGACGATCAGCTCACGCGCGGCCAACAGCCCTTCGGCCAGTGGGGTCTTGCCGCCGGTGTCGAATCGGGCCAGTCGCCGCCCGGCGATGTGCGCCGACGACGTCGGCGGCAGCAGCAACCGCGCCTCCTGCTGGCGGAACGTGATAACGGCGACCTTGTCGCGGCGCTGGTACGCGTCGCGCAGCAGTGACAACGTCGCGCCGCTCACCGCGGCCATGCGGTCGCGCGCCGCCATCGACCCCGACGCGTCCACGACGAAGATGACCAGGTTGCCCTCGCGACCCTCACGGATCGCGCGGCGCACGTCGTCCGGCCCCGGCCGCAGCGGCCCGGCGCCGGCGCGCTCGGCCGCCGAGAGCACGGTGGCGAACAGGTGCAGCCCGTGCGCGCCGGAACCCGTGTCGTCGCCGTCGGCGGCCGCGATCACGCGGCCGGTCGCGTTGCGGGCCCGCGACCGCCGCCCGGGCGCACCCGCGCCGACCCCGGGCACCGTCAGGGCCCGGGCGCGGAAGGTCCGCGACGGCGGCGCGCTGGGGCGCGGCGGCTGCGGCTTGGACGCCGGTCGCGAATCACCTTGCGGCGCAATGTCCTCGGCGGCCCCTCCCCCGCCCGGCGGATCGGGCTCGGGATCCGGATCGTCGTCGCCGGCTTGCGCCAGCGCCTCGTCGAGCTGATCACGGTCGATGCCCGGGTCGTCGAACGGGTCGCGGCGGCGCCGATGCGGCAACGCCAGCTCGGCGGCCACCCGGACGTCCTGCTCTTCGACGGACTTCACCCCGCGCCAGGCGGCATGCGCGGCGGCGGTGCGGGCCACCACCAGATCGGCCCGCATGCCGTCCACGTCGAACGCCGCGCAGACCGCGGCGATGCGCCGTAACTCGTTGTCGGGCAACGCCACGTCGGCGACCAGGGCCCGCGCGTCGGCGATGCGCCGGGCCAACGCCGCCTCGGCGTCGGCGTACCGCTCGGCGAACCCGTCCGGGTCGGCCTCGTAGGCCATCCGCTGCCGGATCACCTCCACCCGCACGTCGACATCGCGCGACGCGTGCACGTCGACGGTCAGACCGAACCGGTCCAGCAGCTGCGGACGCAGCTCGCCCTCCTCCGGATTCATGGTGCCGATCAGCACGAAGCGCGCCTCATGCGAATGGGAGATGCCGTCGCGTTCGATGTGCACGCGGCCCATGGCCGCGGCGTCGAGCAGCACGTCCACCAGATGGTCGTGCAGCAGGTTGACCTCGTCGACGTAGAGCACGCCGCCGTGCGCGCGGGCCAGCAGCCCCGGCGAGAACGCGTGCTCGCCGTCGCGCAGCACCCGCTGCAGGTCCAGCGAACCGATCACCCGGTCTTCGGTTGCGCCGAGCGGCATCTCGACCAGGCCGGCGCCCTCGCCGCCGGTGGCCGCCGAGAGCAGCGCCGCCAGGCCGCGCACCGCCGTCGACTTGGCCGTGCCCTTCTCGCCGCGGATGAGCGCGCCGCCGATCTCCGGGCGCACCGCGCACAACAGCAGCGCCAGGCGCAGCTGGTCGTGCCCGACGATCGCGCTGAACGGGTAGGGCTTCACGGCAGCTCCGTCAGGCCGGAGCCGGGGCGTGAAGGCTTGAGCATCGGCACGTGCGGAATCCCGTCGTCGACGAAATCCTCCCCGGCGCGGACGAACCCGTGCTGGGCGTACATGTCGGCCAGGTAGGTTTGCGCGTCGATCCGGCACGGGTAGTCGCCCACCTCGGCCAGGGCGGCGCGCAGCAGCCGCGTGGTGTGTCCCTGCCCGCGCGCGCTGCGCTTGGTGCACAACCGGCCGATCCGGAACGCCTTCTGGCCGCCGGCGTGCTCCTCCATCAACCGCAGCGTGCAGATCACCTCGCCGTCGGGCGTCTCCAGCCAGAAGTGCCGCGTCTCGGCGAGCAGGTCACGCCCGTCCAGCTCCGGGTACGGGCAGGCCTGCTCCACCACGAACACCTCAACCCGTAGCTTGAGCAGCTCGTAAAGGGTCCGGGCGCCAAGGTCTTTGGCCCAAGACCGACGCAACGCCTCACTCATGACCGAACCCCCGAATCGGACTTCAACCGCAACACCTCGGTGCCCCAGGACCACACCTCGTCGTACAGCGCCGGTTCGCGGGACAGCTCGACCCCCAGCGACGGCACCATCTCCTTGAGCGCGGGCAGCCAGGACGGGTAGCGGCCGGCGAAGCAGCGCGCAAGCACCTCGAGCATGGCCGCCACCGCCGTCGACGCCCCCGGGGAGCCCCCCAGCAGCCCGGCGATGGTGCCATCGGCATCCGCCAGCACGGTGGTGCTGAAGTCCAGCACGCCCCCCTTGCGGCGGTCCCGCCGAATCACCTGCACGCGTTGACCGGCCACGGTCAACTCCCAATCCGAATCGGTTGCGCTGGGCGCGAATTCGCGCAGCGCGTCGATCCGATCCGGTTCGGACAGCCGCAGCTGGCCGATCAGGTACCTCACCAGTGTCAGCTGGGTGAGGCCGACACCGAGCATGGACACCGCGTTGTCCGGTTTCACCGAGCGGGCCAGGTCCGAAAGGCGGCCGTGTTTCAAGAACTTCGGTGACCAACCGGCGAAGGGCCCGAACACCAGCCACGACTTGCCGTTGACGAACCGGAGGTCGAGGTGCAGCGCGCCGAGCGGCGGGGCGCCCGCCGCCGGCACCCCGTACACCTTGGCCCGGTGCGCGGCGGTGAGCGCCGGGTTGTCGGTCCGCAGGAACCGGCCGCCGATGGGGAATCCGGCGAAGCCCCTGACCTCCTTGATGCCCGACTTCTGCAACAGCGGCAGCGCGTCGCCGCCGGCCCCGACGAAGACGAATTTGGCTTCCAGCCGGTGCTTTTCGCCGGTGCGGCGATTGCGGAGCTGCAGGGTCCAGCCGCCGTCCGGCCGGCGGGTCAGATCGCGGACCTCGTGGCCGAACAGCGCGGTCGCGCCGCCCTGCACGCAGAAGCCGACGAGCTGGCGGGCCAGCGCGCCGAAGTCGACGTCGGTGCCGTGGGGCGCCCAGTTGAGCGCGGTCGGTTCGGTGAAGTCGCGCTTGGCGGCCATGAACGGCAGCCGGCGGGCGAACTCTTGCGGGTCGTCGACGAATTCGGTGCCGGCGAAGAGCGGGTTGGCCGCGAGGGCCCGCTGCCGGCGCCGCAGAAAGTCGACGCCCCGCGCGCCGCGCACGAAACTCACGTGCGGGATCGGGTTGAGGAAGTTGGTGTCGGTCAGGATCCCGTTCTCGACGGCGTAGGCCCAGAACTGCCGGCTCACCTGGAACTGCTCGTTGATGCGCACCGCTTTGGTGATGTCGATAGAGCCGTCCGGGTTTTGCGGGGTGTAGTTGAGCTCGCACAGCGCGGAGTGCCCGGTGCCGGCGTTGTTCCAGGGGCTGCTGCTTTCGGCGGCGACCGCGTCCAGCCGTTCGACGATCGTCATCGACCAGTCGGGCTGCAGCCGCCGCAGCAACGCGCCCAGGGTAGCGCTCATGATGCCCGCGCCCACCAGCACGACGTCCGTCCGTGCGGTTCGGGCTAGCGACGACACCTGCTCCCGGTCCTTTCCTCGACTGTGCCGGTCCCCAGGCTATCCCGAGGCGAACCGGGCACGACCGGCATGCGCCTCCCCGCGACCAGCAAAACCTCTAAGCTGGCCTGGTGACTGGCTGGGTGCCCGATGTCCTGCCCGGTTATTGGCAGCGCACCATTCCGCTCGGGCCCGACCCGGTCGGCGAGGGCGAGATCGTCGCGACGCTGATCCGGCGCGGCGAGCCCACCGGTCCCCACGGGACCGGCCATGCGGTGCTCGCCGTGCACGGCTACACCGACTACTTCTTCCACACGGCGCTGGCCGATCACTTCGCCGACCGCGGCTTCGCCTTCTACGCGCTGGACCTACAGAAATGCGGGCGGTCACGCCGCGACGGCCAGACGCCGCACTTCATCACCAACCTCGACGACTACGACGCCGAACTCGGGCAAGCGCTGGCGATCATCCGCGAACTGGAGCGGCCCGCCAAGGTCCTGGTGTACGGCCATTCCGCCGGCGGGCTCATCGTGTCGCTGTGGCTGGACCGGCTTCGCCGGCGCGACGCCGCGGCCCACGCCGGCGTCGGGGGCTTGGTGCTCAACAGCCCCTTCCTGGACCTGCACGGGCCGGCGGTGCTGCGCCACTCCGTGACCTCGGCGCTGATCGCGGGGCTGTCCCGGGTGCGGTCCAAGAGTGTGGTGCGCTCGCCCACCGACGGCGGCTACGGCACCACCCTGCACCGCGACTATCACGGCGAGTTCGATTACAACCTGCAGTGGAAACCGCTGGGCGGCTTTCCCATCACGCTCGGTTGGCTGCACGCCATCCGCCGCGGCCAGGTCCGGCTGCACCGCGGGCTGGACGTCGGGGTGCCCAACCTGATCCTGCGTTCGGATCACACCGTGCGAGAAACCAGCGACGCGGCGTCCATGCAAAGCGGCGACGCGGTTCTCGACGTCAGCCAGATCGCCCGGTGGGCCGGGTGCATCGGGAATCGCAGCACCATGGTCCCGATCGGCGACGCCAAACACGATGTCTTCCTTTCGCTGCCGGGGCCGCGGGAGGCTGCCTATCGCCAGCTTGACCGCTGGCTGGACGACTACCTCAACGCCGATCGCACCCAGCCATCGAAGCGGGGGTGAGGAGATGGAGACATACGACCTCGCGATCATCGGGACCGGTTCGGGCAACAGCATTTTCGACGATAGATTCAAGGAGATGCGAACGGCGCTGTGCGAGCACGGCACCTTCGGCGGCACCTGCCTCAACGTGGGCTGCATCCCGACCAAGATGTTCGTCTACGCCGCCGAAGTGGCCACGACGATCCGCGACGCGGCGCGCTACGGGGTCGACGCGCACATCGACGGGGTGCGCTGGGACGACATCGTCTCGCGCATCTTCGGACGCATCGATCCGATCTCGATGAGCGGCGAAGACTACCGCCGCTCATCACCGAACGTCGACCTGTACGGCCAGCACACCCGGTTCGGGCCGGTTCAGCCCGACGGGCGCTACCTGTTGCGCACCGACGCCGGTGACGAATTCACCGCCGACCGGGTGGTGATCGCCGCGGGGTCGCGGCCGGTGATCCCGCCCGCGATCCTCGACTGCGGCGTCGCCTATCACACCAGCGACACGATCATGCGCATCCCCGAGCTGCCCGGGCACCTCGTCATCGTCGGAAGCGGCTACGTGGCAGCAGAATTCGCTCACGTGTTCTCCTCTCTGGGCGTGCGCGTCACGCTGGTGTGCAGAGGCGCCACCATGCTGCGGAATTCCGACGACACCATCTGCAAACGCTTCACCCGCATCGCCGCCGCCAAATGGGAGCTGCGCATGCACCGCAATGTCGTGGGCGGCAGCAACGAAGGCTCCGGCGTCGCGCTGCGACTCGACGACGGGTCAACGCTGCACGCCGACCTGTTGCTGGTCGCGACCGGCCGGTTGTCCAACGCCGACCTGCTGGACGCCGAACAGGCCGGTGTCGACGTCGAGGACGGCCGGGTGGTGGTCGACGAATACCAACGCACCTCGGCCCGTGGCGTTTTCGCCCTCGGCGACGTCAGCTCGCCCTATCAGCTCAAGCACGTCGCCAACCATGAGGCCCGCGTCGTTGCGCACAACCTGTTCTGCGACTGGGACGACACCGAGTCGATGGTGCGGACCGATCACCGCTACGTGCCGTCGGCGGTATTCACCGATCCGCAGCTGGCGGCCGTCGGGCTAACCGAAACACAGGCCATGGCAAAAGGATTCGACATTTCGGTCGCGATCCACGATTACGGCGACGTCGCCTACGGCTGGGCGATGGAGGACACCACCGGGATAGTGAAGCTCATCGCCGAGCGCAACACCGGCTGCTTGCTCGGCGCGCACATCATGGGCCCGCAGGCATCCTCGATCATCCAGCCGCTGATTCAGGCGATGAGCTTCGGGTTGACCGCCCCGGAGATGGCCCGCGGCCAGTACTGGATCCACCCGGCGCTGCCCGAAGTGGTCGAGAACGCACTCTTGGATCTGGGTCGCAACCGGTAGACCGAGCTCAGCGCCGCTGGCACTGCGGGCACAGGCCGTGCAGCGTCAGGCCCGCCGCCTCGGACAGCGCAAAGGAACTGCCCGCCATCGCGTGTTCGAGCGCCGAACTGAGCTGGCGGGCGGGCACCTCGATGATCGCGCCGCATTCGGTGCAGACGGCGTGGTGGTGCGGCGCGGTGGCCATCCCGTAAGTGGTGACGCCGCCGTCGACGGTCAAGGCGTGCAGCACTTTCTGCTCGACCAGGGTGGTCACCGTGCGATAGATGGTCGCCACGTCGGGGGCGTGGGCGCCGTGCGGCAGGCAGGCCCGCACCCGCTTGTGGATCTCCGCCACCGGCAGGTGCCCGTCGACCGGCTCGAGCACGGCCAGCACCTGGATCCGCGACGACATCCGCCGCAGCCCCCGCGCGCGCAGCAGATCGCCGATCCGGGCGGTGACCGACGGGTCGAGTGCCGCTGGCTTGGGCGTCACCCGTTCAGTGTCGCGCCGCCACACCGGCCGCGCCAGTTTTCGGCCGAATTCGCCGGCACCCCCCGGTCGCGATTCCTGCGACCCGCTTGCATCTGGCCGAGGGCGACACATACAGTCGTGCCGTCGGTTCCCCCGCCCGACGCTGGAAGGAATCCAGTGGCCAGCACCGAGCTCGACGGGCGCCCGTCATGGACGGCCAAGCTTCGCAACGCGTTGACGCCGGCGGAGTGGTGGCGGCTCGCGGCGATGGCGGCGGTCATCGTCGCGCTCCACGTGATCGGCTGGTTCACCTTGGTGGCCCTGGTGACCCCCGCGCAATTCAGCCTCGGCGGCAAGGCATTTGGCGTCGGCGTCGGGCTGACGGCCTACGCCCTTGGCCTGCGGCACGCGTTCGACGCCGACCACATCGCCGCCATCGACAACACCACGCGCAAGCTGATGAACGACGGGCAACGACCCCTGGCGGTGGGATTCTTCTTCTCGCTGGGCCATTCCACCGTGGTCTTCGGGCTGGCGGTCCTGCTGGCGTCCGGGATCAAGACGATCGTCGGAGGAGTGCGCGACGACTCGTCCGCGCTGCACCACTACACGGGGCTGATCGGCACCGGCGTCTCCGGGGTCTTCCTCTACGTGATCGCGCTCCTCAACGTGGTCGTGCTGGTGGGCATCCTGCGGGTGTTCGGCCGGCTGCGTCGCGGTGACTACGACCCCGACGCCGACGGGGCCGAACTCGAGCGGCAGCTGAACGACCGCGGTCTGATGAACCGATTCCTCGGCCGCTTCACCAAATCGATCACCAAGTCGTGGCACTCCTATCCGGTCGGGGTGCTGTTCGGGCTCGGCTTCGACACCGCCACCGAGATCGCGCTGCTGGTCCTGGCCGGCAGCAGTGCGGCCGCCGGGTTGCCGTGGTACGCGATCGTGTGCCTGCCGGTGCTGTTCACCGCCGGCATGTGCCTGCTGGACACCATTGACGGCTCGTTCATGAACTTCGCGTACGGCTGGGCCTTTTCCAACCCGGTGCGCAAGATCTACTACAACATCACCATCACGGCGCTGTCGGTCCTCGTCGCGCTGGTGATCGGCAGCGTCGAACTACTCGCCCTGTTCGCCGAGCAGTTCGGCTGGCGGGGCGCGTTTTGGAGCTGGATCGGCGGGCTGGACCTCAACACCGTCGGCTATTTCGTGGTGGGCGCCTTCGTCGTCACCTGGGCGGTGGCGGTGCTGGTCTGGCGCTGCGGTCGCCTCGAACAGAAGTGGGCTCCCTCGTGACACCGCTGCGTTGCGGGGCCGTTCGGGTGTAGAACAGTGCTCATGCATGAGCTGTCGCTGTGCGAAGCGATCGCCGGTGTGGCCAAGACGCACGCCGACGGTCGACACGTCGACGTGGTGCGCGTGCGGATCGGGGCGCTCCGCCAGGTGGTGCCCGAGTCGCTGTCGTTCTGCTGGACGCTGGTGCGCGACGCCGAGAACATGCCGGAGGCCGAGCTGGAACTCGAGTGCGTGGGGGCCGAGGTGCGCTGCCGCGCCTGCGGCCGGCGATCGGAGATCACGTCGGCCTGGTCCATCTGGTGCCCGCGGTGCGACAGCTCCGACGTCGAGGTGTTGCAGGGCAACGAGTTCTTGGTGACGTCCCTGGACGTCTCGTGAAAAGCGACCGTTCCGAACGGATTTGACCATGGGCAGATTTCACCGGCACGACGACGGAACCGTGCACACCCACGACCACGATGATCCGGATCACCGGCACGGCGACCACGGCGGGTACCGGACCGGCAGGCAACGCGTCGACGTGCTGGAAGCCATCTTCGCCGAGAACGACCTCCTCGCCGATGCCAACCGGACGGCATTCGAGGCCAATGGGGTGCGCACCCTCAACCTGATGAGCTCGCCGGGATCGGGCAAGACGACCGTCCTGCAGGCCACGCTCGACGAGCTCGCCGGGGAACTGGCCATCGGGGTGATCGAGGGTGACATCGCCACCGATCTGGACGCGGCCAAGCTCAGGGGTCGCGGCGCCCAGGTGTCACTGCTCAACACCAGCAACGGTTTTGGCGGTGAATGCCACCTCGACGCGCCGATGGTCAACCGCGCGCTTCCCGGCCTCGACCTGGCCGCGCTCGACCTGGTGATCATCGAGAACGTCGGCAACCTGGTCTGCCCGGCGGAGTTCGACGTCGGCGAGCACGCTAAGGCCATGGTCTACTCCGTGACCGAGGGCGAGGACAAGCCACTGAAGTATCCGGTGATGTTCCGGTCGGTGGACGTGGTGCTGCTCAACAAGATTGACTTGGTCCCCCACCTCGACGTCGACGTCGACACGTACATCGAGCACGTGCGCAAGGTCAACGCGAACGCGACCATCCTGCCGCTCAGCGCGCGCACCGGCGCCGGGATGGGCGCGTGGTTCGGGTGGCTGCGACGCTTCGCCGCTCAGCCGCCCGCCTAACGCCTCGTCTTGCCACGATTTCGCATGACGCCGTCCCGTCCGCGGGCCGCCGATCGCCGTCGCCGGCGCCCCCTCGGCAATGCAACGGTTGTCTAAGTACTTTGTGCCGCAGAACCGTTGACACGCCTGGCGGTGAGGAGTAGACCCGGAAATTAGCGCTGCGCAAGTGGGCCGACGGTCGACTCCGGCGGCGCAGGGGCCCCAGCCCGGCCCCGGAAAGCTGCAGCATGCCAACAGAAGCAGCAGTCAAAGCGGAAGAAACGTTGATCCACGTTCTATGGATCAATGCCGGGCTCAGTTGTGATGGCGATTCGGTGGCGCTGACTGCCGCCACCCAACCCACCGTCGAGGAGATCGCCCTGGGGGCTTTGCCGGGGCTTCCGAAGGTCGCCGTGCACTGGCCACTGATCGACTTCGAGTGCGGACCCAGCGGGGGGGCGGACGACTTTCTGTCCTGGTTCTTCAAAGCCGACCGGGGCGAGTTGGAACCCTTCGTGCTCGTCGTCGAGGGGTCGATCCCCAACGAGAAGATCAAGGACGAGGGCTACTGGTGCGGGTTCGGCAACGATCCGGCCACCGGCCAGCCGATGACCACCAGCGAGTGGCTCGACCGGTTGGCGCCCAAGGCCACCGCGGTCGTCGCTGTCGGGACCTGCGCCACCTACGGCGGCATCCACGCCATGGCCGGGAACCCGACCGGTGCCATGGGGGTGCCCGACTATCTGGGGTGGGAGTGGAAGAGCAAGGCCGGCATTCCGATCGTGTGCGTGCCCGGTTGCCCCATCCATCCCGACAACATGTCGGAGACGCTGACCTATCTGCTCTACATGGCGACCGGTCAGGCGCCGATGATTCCGCTCGACGACGCGCTGCGTCCTGCGTGGTTGTTCGGCAACACCGTCCACGAGGGCTGCGACCGCGCCGGCTACTACGAGCAGGGCGACTTCGCAACGGAATACGGATCGCCGAAATGCATTGTGAAGCTGGGCTGTTGGGGCCCGGTAGTCAAATGCAACGTGCCCAAGCGGGGATGGATCAACGGCGTCGGCGGGTGCCCGAACGTGGGCGGGATCTGCATCGGCTGCACCATGCCGGGCTTCCCCGACAAGTTCATGCCCTTCATGGACGAGCCGCCAGGCGGCAAGGTTTCTACCACCGCGTCGGGCCTGTACGGCACCGTGATTCGCAACTTGAGGGGTATCACGGCGCGCACCGTCGACAAGGAACCGCGGTGGCGCCACAACGGTAACCAACTCACCACCGGGGCGCGCCGGACCTGGTAGGTCACCTACCGGGTCGGCGCGCTTCGTTCTCACCACCGAAAGCCTTCGGAGCTGACGAGCCCACAGCGGGAAGAAGAACTGCGATGACAACCATCATTCCGGAACCCACCCACGCCAAGCGGGAGCCCGGCCAGCTGGTCGACATGGCGTGGGACCCGATCACCAGGATCGTGGGCAGCCTGGGCATCTACACGAAGATCGACTTCGAGAACCGCGAAGTCGTCGAGTGCCACAGCACCTCGTCGATCTTCCGTGGCTACTCGATCTTCATGAAGGGCAAGGATCCGCGCGACGCCCACTTCATCACCAGCCGCATCTGCGGCATCTGCGGCGACAACCACGCCACCTGCTCGTGCTACGCGCAGAACATGGCCTACGGCGTCAAGCCGCCGCACCTCGGTGAGTGGATCGTCAACCTGGGCGAGGCCGCGGAATACATGTTCGACCACAACATCTTCCAGGAAAACCTGGTCGGCGTGGACTTCTGCGAGAAGATGGTCTCCGAGACCAATCCGAGCGTGCTCTCCCTGGCGGAGAAGACCCCGGCCCCGCAGGCCGGCGCGCACGGCTACCGGACGATCGCCGACATCATGCGCTCACTCAACCCGTTCACCGGTGAGTTCTACCGCGAGGCGCTGGCGGTCAGCCGCTGGACGCGAGAGATGTTCTGCCTCATGGAGGGCCGCCACGTGCACCCGTCCACCCTGTACCCCGGCGGGGTGGGCACGGTCGCGACCATCCAGTTGATGACCGACTACATGACCCGGCTGATGCGCTATGTGGAATTCATGAAGAAGGTCGTGCCCATGCACGACGACCTTTTCGACTTCTTCTATGAGGCGCTGCCCGGTTACGAGAAGGTCGGGCTGCGCCGCACCCTGCTCGGCTGCTGGGGCTCGTTCCAGGACCCCGAGGTGTGCAACTTCGAGTACAAGGACATGGAACGCTGGGGCAACGCGATGTTCGTGACCCCGGGCGTGGTGGTGGACGGCAAGCTGGTCACCCACTCGCTGGTGGACATCAACCTGGGCATCCGAATCCTTTTGGGCAGTTCGTATTACGACGACTGGACCGATCAGGAGATGTTCGTCAAGACCGACCCGCTGGGCAACGCGGTGGACCGGCGCCACCCGTGGAACCAGCACACCAACCCGCACCCGCAGAAGCGGGACATGGACGGCGGCAAGTACAGCTGGGTGATGTCGCCTCGCTGGTTCGACGGCACGGACCACCTGGCCCTGGACACCGGCGGCGGGCCGCTGGCCCGGTTGTGGGCGACGGCGCTGGCCGGGCTCGTCGACATCGGCTACGTCAAGGCGACCGGCAACAGCGTGAAGATCAACCTGCCCAAGACGGCGCTCAAACCCCCGGTGGAGTTCGAGTGGAAGATCCCGCAGCACGGCAGCAACACGATCGAACGCGACCGCGCGCGCACCTACTTCCAGGCGTACGCGGCCGCGTGCGCGCTGCACTTCGCCGAGAAGGCGCTCGAGGAGATCCGCGCCGGACGCACCAAGACGTGGGAGAAATTCGAGGTGCCCGACGAGGCCATCGGGTGCGGGTTCACCGAGGCGGTGCGCGGCGTGCTCAGCCACCACCTGGTGATCCGGGACGGCAAGATCGCCAACTACCACCCGTACCCGCCCACCCCGTGGAACGCCAACCCCCGCGACAGCTACGGCACCCCGGGCCCGTATGAGGACGCGGTGCAGGGCCAGCCGATCTTCGAGGAGAACGACCGGGAGAACTTCAAGGGCATCGACGTGATGCGCACGGTGCGCAGCTTCGATCCGTGCCTGCCCTGCGGTGTGCACATGTACTTGGGTAAGGGCAAGACCCTCGACAGACTGCACACACCAACCCAGTCGCCCGTCGGGGAGTAGGCGATGGTGGATCGCCCGGAGACCGTTGACGACAGCGAGGCGCGGTGGCGCACAGCGGGCGATCGGATCCAGACCCTGCTGGATTCCTGCGCGGCGGGTGGGGCCGCCGCGCGGGAACGCGCCCAACAGTTGGTCCGCGAGGTGGTCGGGCTCTACGGGGCCGGCCTGGAACGGATCATGATGTTGGCCCAGCAGGCGCAGGATCCCATCCTGGCCGAGCGGCTGGCCACCGACGACCTGGTGGCCAGCCTGCTCCTGGTTCACGGCCTGCACCCGCACGACGTGCGCCGTCGGGTGTCCGACGCGCTCGACCGGGTGCGGCCGTATCTGGGCTCGCACGGCGGGGATGTCGACCTGCTCGGAATCGACGGTGGCACCGTGCGGTTGGCGTTCAAGGGCAGCTGCAAGAGCTGCCCGTCGTCGGCGGTGACGCTCGAGTTGGCCGTGCAGGACGCCGTGCTCGCCGCGGCGCCCGAGGTGTCGTCGATCGAGGTGGTGGCCGCCGACCCGGGCGGCGCGAGCGTCATCCCCGCCGAATCCCTACTGGCGCACGTGCATTCGACGGGCAGCTGGCACCCGTTTCCCGAGCTGGCCGGGCTGGCGCCCGGGGAGGTCGGTGGCTTTCGGGTCGACGGTACGACGCTACTGGCCTGCCGCGTCGACGACCGGTCGTTCGCGTACTCCGACCACTGCCCCGTGTGTGACGACACCCTCGCCGGCGCCGCGCTGCTGGGGCCGCTGCTCGAATGTCCCCGCTGCGGCTCCCGTTTCGACGTCGTGCACGCCGGCGCCGGGCCCGACGGCGCGCACCTGGATCCGCTGCCCCTGCTGCCGCGCGACGGCGTGCTGTCGGTGGCGCTGCCGGACCGCAGGCCGACGCAAGCGATGGGCGCCCCGGCATGACGACCCCCTACGAGGTGCTCACCCGCATCCGCAGCGCCAGGCCGGCCCCCGAGCCGGCGGGCGAGCGGTGCGAGATGTGCTCGGAGGCGATCGCCGACTCTCACCAGCACGTGGTCAACGTCGCCGACCGGCAGCTCATGTGCGTGTGCCGCGCCTGCTACCTGCTGTTCACCGATGCACGGGCCGAACTGCGCTACCGCGCCGTGCCTGAGAAGTACCTGTCCTTCCCGGACTTCGCGCTGGACCGCCGCGCCTGGGAGGCGCTGCAGATCCCCGTCGGCGTCGCCTTCTTCTTCGCCAACTCCGCCCTCGGACGCACCGTCGCCTTCTACCCGGGGCCGGCCGGCGCCTGCGAATCCGAACTGGCACTGGACGTTTGGGACGCGATCGCCGGCGCCGACGCGCGGGTGGGCCTGCTGGCCGACGACGTCGAGGCGCTGCTGGTCCGGGTTCCCGAATCCGGCCCGCCGCAAAGCTACCTCGTCCCGATCGACGCCTGCTACGAATTCGTCGGGCGGCTGCGCCTGCTGTGGCGCGGGTTCGACGGGGGGCAGGAGGCCCGCGAATTCATCGCCGGCTTCTTTGCCGACATCGAAGCCCGGGCCCAGAAAATACCCGTGACGCCGCCATGATCGACCTCGACTTCGCGGTCCTCGACGTGGCGCCCGAACCGTACACCGTCAGCCCGGTGCTGACCGCCCGCATCGCCGTGGCCGCCGGGGACGACCCGGTGCACGCGATCGCCCTGCGCTGCCAGGTCCGCATCGAACCGCTGCGCCGGCCGTACTCCGACGACGAAGCCGCCGGGTTGACCGATTTGTTCGGCCCGCGTGAGCGCTGGGCGAGCACCCAGCGGACCTTCCTGTGGCAGCACTGCTCCGCGATGGTGCCGGGGTTCACCGGCACCACGACGGCGGCGCTCACGCTGGACTGCACCTACGACTTCGAGGTCGCCGCTTCCAAATACCTGCACGCGTTGCGCGACGGCGCGCTGCCGCTGCAGTTCCTGTTCAGCGGAACGATTTTCGTCAAATCCGATCGCGGGTTTTCCGTCCAACAGGTCCCCTGGGACTGCGAAAGCCGCTACGACATGCCGGTCGAGGTCTGGCGGCAGTTGATCGCCCAGCACTACCCGAACGCCGGCTGGCTGCGGCTTAGCCACGAGACCATCCGCGCGCTGGCCGCCTACAAGTCGGCGCACGGGCTGCTCGACCTCGACCATGCGATCACCGCCCTGCTGGCCGCGGACCGGGAGACGGCGCGGTGACCGAGGATCGGGACCGGGCCCGCGCCGTCGCCGACGCGGTGCTCTACGAGGGTTACCTGCTCTACCCGTACCGCGGAACGTCGAGCAAAAACCAATCCCGCTGGCAATTCGGCGTTTTGGGCCCACCCGGGGCCGCCGCGGCGGGCCTGGGCGAGGACGATTCGCTGGCGGCGCAGTTCCTCGTCGAGGGGGCGCGGGAGTTGCGCCTGGTGGTGCGGTTCCTGCAGTTGCAGCACCGCCGGGCCGAGCGCGAAGTGGGCATGGGCGAATACGAGCCCGTCGACGAGCTGACGACCCCGACCGGGTCGTGGCTCACCTGGGACGAGGCGGTCGAATGCGAGAGGTCCTTCGGCCCTGTCGCGCTGGACGGCCGGCCGTGGACACTGGCCGTGACGGCGGATGCGGGCATCGACATCGAATTCCTCGATGGCGGGCGCCTCGTGCGCCAACGACGGGAGGTACGTGGCGTGCTCACGGTCGCCAGCGAGGCGGATGGCGACCTGTGCCGGGTGTCGGTGCGGGTCAGCAACGTCGGCGATGGCGCCGTGGACAAGAACGACTCGATCGCGCGGTCCATGATCGGAACGCACCTGATCGCCGAACTCGAGACCGGACAGTTCGTCTCGTTGCTCGAGCCGCCCCGGGCGGCGGCCGATGCGGCCTCCCGCTGCAGCCACCACCGCTGCTTCCCGGTGCTGGCCGGTCCGCCCGGCACGCGGGATCTGCTGCTGATCTCGCCGATCATCCTCTACGACCATCCCGAGGTTGCCGAACAGAGCGACACCGCACTGTACGACTGCACGGAGATCGACGAGATCCTCACCCTGCGCGTGATGACCATGACCGAGGAGGAGAAGGCGCAGGCCCGGGCCACGGATCCGCGGGCGGCGCGCATCATCGACCAGTGCGACGCCATGTCCCCCGAGGCGATGGCGCGCCTGCACGGCGTGCTGCGCGACCCGCATGAGATCCGGGGCCTGGTCCCCGAGATACCGGAGGGCGTCGACTGGTGGGATCCGCTGGCCGACAACGCCGTCCGACCGGAAATCGACGCGGTACTGGTGAACGGGGTTCGGGTGGCCCGCGGCAGCCGGGTGCGGCTGCGGCCGAGGCGCAACGCCGACGCGCAGGACATCTTCGTCGCCGGCAAGACCGCGCGCGTCACCTCGGTGCACTCGGACGTCGAGGGCAACAAGCACGTCGGCGTCGTGCTCGACGACGACCCGGCCGCCGATTTGCACGACTGGTACGGCCGCTATTTGTACTTCTCCCCCGACGAAATCGAGCCGTTGGAAGCGCAACGCAGCCCGGCAAACTCGTGAAAGGAGCCGAGATGGAGATCATGGGTTGGATATTCGTCGCGATCATCGCGCTGGTGCTCGTGGTCGGATTGGCCCTGGGATTGGTGTCCCTGCCCGACGCGCGCCGGTACCTGAAACTGAGGCGGATGTAACTTGCTCGGACAGCGGAGATGACAGCGCGCATCCTGGTCGCCGGCATCGGCAACATCTTCCTGGGCGATGACGGATTCGGATCCGAAGTGATCCGCAACGCCGACATCGCGCAGGACGACGCGACCGTTCGCGTCACCGACTACGGCATCAGCGGCATGCACCTGGCCTACGACCTGCTCGAGGACTGGGACACGCTGGTCCTCATCGACGCGGTCCCCAGCCGCGGCAACCCCGGCACCTTGCACGTCTTCCAGGCGGATCACGAATCGGATTCGGCCGCAGCCGGTTTCGACGGGCACGGCATGGACCCGGGCGCGGTGTTCGCCAGCCTGCGGGCGCTGGGCGGCAACCCGCCCTACACCGTCGTCGTCGGGTGCGAGGCGGGCAGCGTCGAGGAGGGCATCGGCCTCACCGAGCCCGTGGCCAAGGCGGTCCCCCGCGCCGCGCGCGCCGTCGAGGAGATCGTCGCGGCGTTGCAGGCGCACCCGGTCGCGACCAGCCGAGGGGACGCCGAGCCATGTGCCTAGGGATTCCCGGCCAAGTGATCCGGATGTTGGACGGCTTCGAGGGGCAGCTCGCGCTGGTCGACGTCACCGGCCAACAGCGCAAGATCAACGTCGGCATGCTGCCGGACGAGACGTTCGCCCCCGGCGATTGGATCATCATCCACATGGGTTTCGCCGTCGAGAAGACGGACCGCGCGGGCGCCGAGCAGGCGATGGCCGGCCTGGAGCTGATGGGCCGTGGCGGCCCGGACCCGACGGACTCCCCGGAGGCCGGCTGAGATGACCCCCGCCCCCCTGCTGCTTCGACACGCCGAGGTACGGCAGCGCCTTACCGTGACCGGTGTCGTGCAGGGGGTTGGCTTCCGGCCCTTCGTCCACCGCCTCGCGACCGAGCTCGGCCTGTCCGGCTTCGTCGGCAACGATTCGGGCGCCGTCTTCCTCGAGGTGCAGGGCGAGCGCGAACGCGTGCACGAATTCGGCCGGCGCCTGCGCGCCGAGGCGCCCCCGCTGGCCCGAATCGTCGACGTCGCAATCAGCGAGCTGTCGGCCGGCGCCGCCCGCCAACGCGGATTCCGGATAGTGACCAGCCGCGCCGTCCCCGGCGTCGCCACGCCGATCCCGCCGGACATCGCGGTGTGCGACGACTGCGTCGCCGAGCTGTTCGACCCGGGCGACCGGCGCTACCGCCACCCCTTCGTCACGTGCACCAACTGCGGGCCGCGGTTCACCATCATCCGCGAGCTGCCCTATGACCGCCCGGCGACCACGATGTCGGGGTTCGGAATGTGCGCGCGCTGCGCCGCCGAATACCACGACCCCGCCGATCGCCGGTTCCACGCGCAGCCCATCGCCTGCCCCGATTGCGGGCCGTCGCTGTGGTTCCGGTCGGCGGCCGGGCGCGTCGGCGGGGCGGACGCCGCGCTGGCGGCCACCCAACGCGCGCTGGCCGCGGGGGCGGTGGTCGCCATCAAGGGTGTCGGCGGCTACCACCTGGCCTGCGCCGCCGCCGACGGCACGGCGGTGGCCGCGGTGCGGGCGCGAAAGGCCCGCGGTGGCAAGCCGTTTGCCATGCTGGTCCGCGACCTCGCCGTGGCCCGCCGCTACGCCTACGTCGACGAGAGCGAGGCCGCGGTGCTGCTGAGCCCCGCCCGCCCCATCGTGCTGCTCAGGCGCCGGCCGGACGCGCCCGTCGCCGACGGCGTCGCGCCCGGCAGCCCGCTGCTCGGACTGATGCTGCCCTACTCCCCCATCCATCACCTGCTGCTGGCGCCCGTGCCCGGCGCCACCGCGCCGGCCCCGAGCGCGCTGGTCCTCACCAGCGCCAACCGGTCCGACGAACCCATCTGCTTCACCGAAGACGATGCGGCACAACGACTCCCGGCGCTCTGCGACGCGGTGCTCGACCACGACCGCCCCATCCACGTCCCGTGCGACGACTCGGTGGTGCGCGTCGTCGACGGGGGTGAACTGCCGATCCGCCGGTCCCGGGGCTATGCGCCGCTCCCGGTCGGCCTGAACGTCGCCGGGCCGGCAGTGCTGGCCGTCGGCGGGGAACTGAAGAACACCTTCTGCCTCACCGACGGCCCGCGCGCCTACCTGTCCGGGCACATCGGCGACATGGCCAGCTGGGAGACGCTGCGCGCGTTCGAGCGGGCGGTGCGCCAGCTCGGCGAAATACGTGGCGAGCCCGCGCGGTTGGCCGCCGACCTGCATCCGGGATACCACACCCGCGGCTGGGCGGAGCGCCGCGCGGCCGACCGGCCGCTGGACCTCGTTCAGCACCACCACGCGCACGTGGTGTCGCTGCTCGCCGAGCATGGGCGCATCGGCGAACCCGTCGTCGGGGTCTCGTTCGACGGCACCGGGTACGGATGCGACCAGACCATCTGGGGCGGGGAGATCCTCCGGCTCGGCCGCGACACCCACCGATTCGTCCGGGCCGGTCACCTGTTACCCGTGCCGCTGCCCGGCGGCGACGCGGCGGTGCGCAACCCGTGGCGCATGGCGCTGTCGCAGCTGTGGTCGGCCGGCATCGCCTGGACCCCCGACCTGGCGCCGGTCGCGGCGGCAAGCAGGGACGAATTGCGCTTCACCCGTTCGCAATTGGAGACGGGGTTCGGATGCGTGCCCTGTTCGAGCATGGGCCGCCTGTTCGACGCGGTCGCCTCCCTGCTCGGCGTGCGGCACCGCATCGACTACGAGGGCCAGGCCGCGATCGAGCTCGAGGCGCTGGCGGAATCGGCCGGCGGCGAAGCCGGTCCGTCGCTGACCCTGATGGTGGGCGCCGACGGCGTGATCGATCCCGCCCCGATGGTGCAGGACCTGGTGTCCGCGCTGTACGCCGGGGCCCAACCCGCGACGCTGGCCCTGGCGTTCCACGACGCCGTCGCAGACGCCGTCGCCAGGGTGGTCGCGCAGGCGGCCGGTACCACCCGGCTGGTGGGCCTCACCGGCGGGGTGTTCCAAAACGTGTTGTTGCTCAAGGCATGTCGGCAGCGATTGCGGCGCGCCGGATTCGAGGTGCTGACCCACCGCACCGTTCCGCCGAACGACGGCGGGCTCGCCCTGGGTCAGGCCGTGGTCAGCATGCTGACCGCGCGGGAGGGAGGCTGAACGATGACCACCACTGCCATCGATCGCGGGTTGAGCGCCGAACTGGCCGAAGACCTCGCGGCCACGGCGTTCACGCTCGCCAAGCGGTTCGCCGCGGGCGCGACCATGTGGTCCCTCGCGCCGTCGTGGGAACCGCACGCGCTGCACATCGCGGTCGAATTCGTACACCCGGTGATCATGGGGAAACGGGCCCTGCCCGCGGTGGCGCTGACCGGACCGGACCTGGTGGACCTGGCGCGGGTGTCCGTGCGACCCGGTGACATCGTGGTCGCGGTGTCCGGCGCCGATGACACGCAGGTCCGCTCGGTGATGCGGCGCGCCCCCGCATGGGGCGCCGCCACGATCTGGATCGGCAGCGGCGAGCGACCCGAGGCGGGGATGGCCGATCACGTGCTGTGGCTCGACGATCCCGATCCGCGCGTGCCCGCGACGGGAGGATTCGTGCTGTTCTATCACCTGCTGTGGGAGCTGACCCACGTGTGTTTTGAGCACCCCGGGCTGCTCAAACCCGAAGTCGCCGAGTCGGTTTGCGTCACCTGCAGCGACGAGGGTCGCCCGGGCGAAGTGGTGACGGCCTCGGCCGACGGACACGGCACGGTGCGCACCGCCCGGGGCGTCGAGAACGTGGTGACCACGCTGATCGACCCGGTCGAAGCCGGGGATCTCATCCTGGTGCACGCCGGCATGGCGATCGGCAGGCTGGAAGCCGAGGAGGGCCGATGAGTCGCGCCGACGAACCCACCAACTTCCTGTACCCCTTCATCGACGCGCAGGAACACGATCCCGCGTCGCTGCTGGCCGACCTGGCGGCCTCGGCCCAGGCGAAGGCGGCCGAAAGCCTGGCGCTGCGGCGCTCGACGCTTCAGGCCAACGCCGCGCTGCTGGGCCAGGCCGCCGCCGAGGTGGCGCGGCGCTTCACGGCGGGCGGGCGCATGTTCACCTTCGGCAACGGCGGCAGCTGCACCGATTCCACCACCCTGGCGCGGCTGTTCGCCCGGCCGCCGGTCGGCAAACCGTTGCCTGCGTGGCCGTTGACCACCGATCAGGCCATCCTGACCGCCCTGGGCAACGACGTCGGTTTCGAACTGGTCTTCGCCCGGCAGTTGATCGCCCGCGCCACCACCGGTGACATCGCCATCGCGATGTCGACCAGCGGCGGCTCGCCGAACCTGCTCGCCGCGCTGGCCGAGGCGCGCCAGCGCGGCCTGTACACCATCGGATTCGCCGGCTATGACGGCGGCGCCTTCGCCGGCAACCCAAATGTGGACGCCTGCTTCGTCGTTCGTTCGCAAAGCGTGCACCGGATCCAGGAATCGCAGGCGCTGCTCGGTTATCAGCTGTGGCTGAGCGTGCATCAATGCCTCGGCGGCGACCAAGGTTTGGGGGCGGCATGAAAAACTCTGCAGGTGAATACCTTTCGTCGGGACCGCGGTTCGCCGAGGGCGAGGTGATCGAACGCATCGAATCGTTCCGCAGGCGCCGGCCCCGCCTCCTCGACGACCACGTGACGCTGGCGCACGGCGCGGGCGGCAGGGCCTCGGCCGCGCTGGTGGATGCGGTGTTCATGGAGGCGCTGCGCAACCCGCTGCTGGAGTCGCTCGGCGATAGCGCGGTTTTGACGCTGCCCGGCGGCGAACGCCTGGCGATGTCCACCGACTCGTTCGTGGTGCAGCCCAGGCGCTTTCCCGGCGGTTCCATCGGTTCGCTGGCCGTGCACGGCACCTGCAACGACCTCGCGATGGCCGGGGCCGTGCCGTCGTGGATCTCCGCGGCGTTCGTGCTCGAAGAGGGCTTCGGAATCGCCGAGTTGAAGGAGATCGTCGCCGACATGGTGGCGGCCGCCGCCGCCGCGGGGGTGCGGGTGGTCACCGGCGACACCAAGGTGGTTCCCAAGGGCGCCGCCGACGGCCTGTTCGTCACCACCACCGGCACGGGGGTCATCCCGGCGGGGCGCGCGCTGTCCGCGGCGTCGGTGCGGCCGGGTGACCGGGTGCTGCTGTCGGGTTCGATGGGCGATCACGGGATGGCGGTCATGCTCGCGCGGGGCGATCTGGCCATCGAGGCCGACATCGCCTCCGACACCGCGTCGGTCAGCCCGCTGGTGGAGCTTTTGCTGACGGCCGCGCCGTCGACCCGCTGGTTGCGCGACGCGACCCGCGGCGGGGTCGGCACCGTCTGCAACGAGCTGGCTCAGGCGTGCGGCCTGGGGGTGCTGCTCTCCGAGGAGCGACTTCCGGTGCGGCCCATGGTCAATGGCGCGTGCGAGCTGCTCGGCATCGACCCCTTGTACGTGGCCAACGAGGGCAAGTTCGTCGCGGTCGTCGCGCCGGAGGAGGCCGACGCGGGGCTGGCCGCGCTGCGGTCGCACCCGTTGGGCGCCGACGCGGCCGAGGTCGGGGAGATCGTCGCCGAACCCGCCGAAACCGTGGTGCTGCGCACCGGATTCGGCGGAACCCGGATCGTCGACATGCTCGTCGGTGACCCGCTGCCGAGGATTTGCTAAGGGAGGACCGAAGATGTGTCTGGGGATTCCGGGTCGGATCGTCGAGATCACCGATCCGGCAAACTATTTGGCGAAGGTCGACGTCAGCGGCGTGCAGCGCACCATCAGCGTCCGGCTGCTCGAGGACGACATGCCCGCACCGGACGATTGGGTGCTGGTTCACGTCGGGTTCGCGATGGCCAAGATCGACGAGACCGAGGCGCTGCTCACCCTGGCCGCCGTCCAGAAGCTCGGGGACGCCTACGCCACCGAGCTGGAAGCCTTCGACTCGTCGGCCATTATCTAAAAGGGGGCACGAGCATGAAATTCGTTGACGAGTTCCGGGATCCGGCCGCGGCCCGCAAGCTGCTGGGCGCCATCGGGCGGCTGGCCGGCCCCGGCGAACAGTTCAAGTTCATGGAGGTGTGCGGCGGGCACACCCACACGATCTACCGGCATGGCATCGAGCACCTGTTGCCCGACAACGTCGAACTGGTGCACGGGCCCGGCTGCCCGGTCTGCGTGATCCCGATGGGTCGCATCGACGACGCGATGTGGCTGGCCGGCCAGCCCGACGTGATCTTCACCTGCTTCGGCGACATGATGCGGGTGCCGGGCTCGGCCGGCAGCCTACTGGACGCCAAGGCGCGCGGCGCCGACGTGCGATTCGTCTACTCGCCGCTGGACGCGCTGAAGATCGCGCTCGACAATCCCGACAAGCACGTCGTGTTCTTCGCCATCGGTTTCGAGACCACCGCGCCCTCGACCGCGGTCACCCTGGTGCGCGCCCGGGACATGGGCCTGGCCAATTTCAGCGTCTTCTGCAACCACGTCACGATCGTGCCGCCCATCAAGGCCATCCTCGAGTCGCCGGACCTGCGGCTGTCGGGGTTCATCGGGCCCGGGCACGTGTCGACCGTGGTGGGCAACCGGCCCTACCGGTTCGTGCCGGAGGTGTACCGAAAGCCGTTAGTGGTGGCCGGTTTCGAACCGCTGGACATTCTGGCGGCGGTCGCGATGCTGTTGACCCAGATCCGCGAGGGCCGCTGCGAGGTGGAAAACCAGTACAAGCGCGTGGTGCCCGAGCACGGCAACCCGGCGGCGCTGGCCCTGATGGGCAAGGTGTTCGCGCTGCGCCCGCACTTCGAGTGGCGCGGGCTGGGCTTCATCTCGCAGAGCGCGCTGCGCCTGCACGACGACTTCGCGCAATTCGACGCCGAGCTGCGGTTCGCGATGCCGGGCGTGCGGGTCGCCGACCCGAAGGCGTGTCAGTGCGGCGAGGTGCTCAAGGGTGTGCTCAAGCCTTGGGAGTGCAAGGTTTTCGGCACCGCCTGCACCCCGGAGACCCCGATCGGCACCTGCATGGTGTCCCCGGAGGGGGCCTGCGCGGCCTACTACAACTTCGGCCGCATGCATCGCGACGCGGTCAAGCTCGTGGGGCAGACTTGACCGACGGTGACGCCCGCGGCGTCGAGATGTTCGCGCGCTATGCCCACGCGCCCAACGCGCTGGGCTATTGCGGTCCGCCCCTCGGTGCCACCCTGCGCGACGGCTCGGTCGAAGAGGTGCGCCGCGCGGCGACGAGGTTTTCCGGGGCGTGGCCATACCTGCGGGTGCTCTCGACGCTCACCGGGATCGCCGACCCGCTGGATCATCGCCTCGTCGAGTCGTACTGGCTGGCCGGCGGCGTGGGCGCAGATCTGGACCCGCAAGAATTCTTCGGCGCGTTGCTGGCGATCATCGGCCCGCACGCGGGCCGCTACTGGTCGCACCTCACACCGGAGCTGGCCCCCGAGGCGGCCGCCAATCACTGCTTTCACGTCTTCGGGGTGTATCCGTGGACGCGGTTCTTGGGCCGCGGCATGGACGAACATCCCCTGGGCGTGCTCGACAACTGCCGCATCACCTGGGGCACGGTGCTCTCCCGCGACCAGGACCGGATCGAGGTGCGATGCCGACGCCTGGTGCTCGACGGTGAGGCGCTGGCGCTGTCCGAGCCGTCGCCCCGGGTGTACGACGTCTGGACCGACGGGTACAGCGCGGTGCCCGACGCGGCCGCCGGTGACGAGGTCGCCCTGCACTGGGGGCGGCTGTGTGGCCGGCTGTCGCCGGGCCAGGTCCGCGCCCTGTCCGACGCGACGGACCGTCAGCTGCGGATGACGAGCAACCGACTGGCGCGTGTCTAGCGGCGATCGCGAGCGCGGCCGTGCCGGGCGAAGTCGGGTCGCCGCCATCGGGCGCGCGGCGATCGCGAGCGCGGCCGTGCCGGGCGAAGTCGGGTCGCCGCCATTTGGGCGCGGCTCGTGTCAGACTGGCCCCCGTGGCCGGTTCCCTCTGTGACGTGTTGCCCGCCGCAGCCGCCCTGCTCGGTGCGCCGGGCGCCGTCGACAGACTGGCGCTGGCCGACTGGGCCGGCGACGTCGACCGGGTCGCGGTCGTGCTGGTGGACGGGCTGGGCTGGCACCTGCTCAGCGAGCTGGCCGGCAGCGCCCCGCTGCTCGCCTCGGTGCTCGCCGGGCAGACCGGGCGTCTGACCGAGCTCACCTGCACGTTTCCGTCGACCACCCCGACCAGCCTGGTTTCGCTCGGCACCGGGGTGCAGCCCGGCGAACACGGCATCCTCGGCTTCACGCTGAACGTCCCGGGCACGGATCGGGTGCTCAATCACATCCTGTGGCGCGACGATCCGCCGCACGCCGAGTGGCAGCCGCTGCCCACCTGGTTCGGGCGGCTCAACGAGTCCGGGATCGGCGCGCGCGCCGTGTTGCCGGCCGCGTTCATGGGCAGCGGGCTGACCGATTCGGCCTACCGCGGCGCCGAATTCCGCCCGGTCGAGCCGGCGGACGACAACGCGCAGCGGCTGGCCGACGAGCTGCACGCCGCCCCGGGCCTGGTCTACGGCTACACGGGCGCGCTGGACTTCGCGGCGCACGCGTTCGGGGTCGGGTCGTCACACTGGCACGACGCGGCGGCCCAGGTCGACGCGCTGCTGACCCGGGCGGTCGACCGGTTGCCCGGCAACGCGGCGCTGCTGGTGACCGCCGACCACGGCGGCTTCAACGTCCCCCCGGACGCGCGGGTTGACCTCGACACCGACCCGCGGCTGACCGCGGGGGTCCGCGTCGTCGCCGGCGAGCCGCGGGTGCGCTACCTGCACACCGAGGCCGGCGCCGCGGCGGACGTGCAGGCGGCCTGGGCCGAGATCCTCGACGGTAAGGCGCACGTCTACAGCCGCGAGCAGGCGGTGGCCACGGGCATGTTCGGCCCGGTCAACCCCGCGCACCTGCCGCGGATCGGCGACGTCGTCGTCGTCTGCACCGGGGATGCGGCCGTGCTGGCGACCGGACACGAGCCGCCGGAAACGGCCAGGCTGGTCGGCTTCCACGGCGCGGCGACGCCCGCCGAGATGGCGATCCCGCTCATCGCGTTCAACCACAACGGACTTTGATCGTTTTCACAGCTCGCCGGGATGGCCCGTCCAGCCTCGGGTAGTAATTTCGGGCCCACTGTGACAGGCGGGGGTGCGGGTAAAGCTCGACGACGGCGGTCGGCCGTCGCCATCGTTGCGGCGCTCGGCGTGTTCTGCGCGGTCATCACGGGCTGGGCGACGCGCGGAACCGCGCCCGCGCTGCCGCAGCCCGCGGCCGGCGTGAATGTGGCTCGCGCACAAGCACATAACGCGAACCCCGCCCCCGGTTCCGCACCCACCCATCACAAGACCACCAAGACGGCGTGGATGACCCGGGATCGGCCGCCGACATGGGCCCGCTCGGCGCCGCCTGCTATCGGGTCGCCACTACCGACTTCGTTTGCGCCCGCGGTATTCCGGCTGCCCCGCGCGCCGTCGTGCGCTTCGGGGGCGGTTGCACCGGACGATCTGCTGACGCGGCTCTGCATCGCGCGCTGCTGAGGGCTCGATCGCCCGCGGCGGCCGCCGTCGTTGCACCGCCGCGTGTGCGAGTAGGCCTGTAACCCCCATGCCTACGTCCCAACAGAAGAGTCCACATTCGCGGCTCATACCGCCGTCGTTAGGCAGAGACAGCAATGAATTTCACAACGCTTGCGCCGGAAATCATCTCCGGTGACATCCATGACGGCCCCGGCTCGGGGTCGCTCGCCGAGGCCGCGACGGCCTGGGCCGGCCTGGCCGTTCGGCTGCACACCGCGGTCGCCGACTACCGCGCGGTGACCTCGAAACTGGTGGCCCGCTGCGACGGCCCCGCGCCGGCCAGCGCGGCGCCCTACATCGATTGGCTCACCACCACCGCGATCCTGGCCGAACAGGCCGCCGCCGGGGCCGCCGCGGCCGCGAGCGCCCACCGGGCGGTGTTGGCGGCGACGGTGCCGCCAGCGGCGATCGCGGCCAATCGCGCGCTGCGCGGATCGCTGATCCTGGCCAACCGCCTGGGACAGGGCGCCCCGGCCATCGCCGACACCGAGGCCGACTACGAACGGATGTGGGCCCGCAACGCCGCGGCCATGTACGCCTACGCCGCGGACTCGGCGGACGCGGCGGCCCTCGCACCGTTCACCTTGCCGCCCGGCGGGGCGGACCAAGCCACGTGGGCGCTGCGCTCGGCGCCCGAGGTCGTGGCGGCGGGCCGGCAGCTGATGTCGGCCGCGCCCGGCGCGTTGCGGGCGCTGTCGGCGTCTCCGCTGGCGACGTTCGACGTCTCCCTCGCGTCGGCGACCTGCCCCCTGTCGAAGCTGAGCTCGCTCACGGCGCCGTCGGGGGTGGCGATCGCCCGGCTCAACTCCCTCAACAAGGCCGCCGCGCTGCGGTGCCTGCTGCCCGGCCGGCGTGGCGTCGGCGGCGCGGCCGTTACGGTCGGCCGCGCGGCCTCGGTCGGGGTGCTTGCGGTGCCACGGACGTGGACCGCGGCCGCCGCCCCCGCGGTGGTCTACCGCGGAACCGTCGCCTAACGCCCGTCGCGTGCGGCATACGACCGCGCGGCGTCCACGATCGCGGCGAACAAGCGCATGTCGTCCAGGGACTGTTCCGGATGCCATTGCACCGCAAGCACAAACGTGTCGCCGGGCAACTCCAGCGCCTCGACGACGCCGTCGGGATCCCAGGCGCTGACCACCAGGCCCGCACCGACCTTGTCGATCGCCTGATGGTGGTAGCACGGCGCGTCGGTGGACTCCCCCACCAGCGCGGCCAACCGGCTGCCCGCGACGGTGCGCACCGGCAACCGGGTGAACACCCCGTTGCCCGCCCGGTGCCCGTCGTGTCCGAGGACGTCGGGCAGGTGCTGGTGCAGGGTGCCGCCGAGCGCCACGTTGAGCACCTGCGCGCCGCGGCAGATGCCCAGCACCGGCAGGCCGCGGTCCAGCGCGCCCCGCAACAACGCGAATTCCCAGGCGTCGCGGTCGGCGCGCGGTGGATCGGTGGCCGGATGGGGTTGCTGGCCATAGGCCGCGGGGTCCACGTCATAGCCGCCGGTGATCACCAGCGCATGCAGGCCGTCGAGGACCGCGCCGAGGGTCTCGGGTTCCGCCGGTTGCGGGGGGAGCAACACCGCGGCGCCGCCGGCCGCGACGACGCCTTGAAAGTAGTCGGCCGGCAGATAGCCCGCGGGGATGTCCCAGATCCCCGCCTGGACCCGCTCCAGGTAGGAGGTCAGGCCCACCACCGGCCGCCCCTTGGCGTTCACAACCGCGCATCCTTTCCGCATCGGTGTGCTGAGCGACCGCTCGGCACAACGGCTCCGGGCTCCGGTCGAAACGGTACCGGCCCCAGGCGATCAGCGCCGCGCGGCGGGGACCAATTCGATTGTGCGAATGGGGGTTCCGCGCGCCGACCGGCGGCTACCAGGTGCTGGTACGCAACACGATCTCGGCGGCCAGCTGCGCCGTCGACTCCTGGACCGTGCGCCTGCCCAGGTGCACCACGCGGTATTCGGCGTACACATACTGCTGGCTGGCCTGGGCGACGGCCCTGGTGGCCGGCGAGCTGACCAGGACCGTGGTGCCGATCTCCACCGGCGGGCAGTGTTCGTCTTGGACCACGCCGTCGCGGTTGGGCACCCGCGGGTGACCGCGGTCGATCACCACGAGACCCACGAACCGCCCGAGTTTCGTCGCCGCGAGCTCCCAGGCCAGCTCGGCGCCGGCGCGATCGCCCATCACCACGGCCCATCCGATGCCGAATGCGTCCAGGATGCCGACCACCGACTTGGGCGTCAGGCGCGCGTCGAGACCGATGACGACCGTCCGGAGTGAGGCGGTGTGCAGGCGCTCGCACACCGCGTCATACGCGGCGGGGACGCGATCCTCGTCGCCCAGGATGACGACGACGACGCCCTGTTCCGGACCGGCCACGGCTACCGGGACGGGGAACCCGTCGAGCGTGGTCATCATGGAGGGCATCTACGCACGCTACAGGGAATCGGTCTGCGCGCGCGACGATTTCTACAACATCCTTGCGCGCGCAACGGGTTTGCATCGCCGTCAATTCGACCTTCACGCGTGCACAACTGAGTGAATGCCCTACGGCCGCAAGCGAGTTGCGATGTGCGGTCGGCGCGGCGGTGGACCGTCGAGCAAAGCGAAAACCGCGCCGACGTCGAGATGAGCGGCGAGCAGATCGGCGATCGCGTCGAGCTGCGCATCACGCCGGGCGGCGACGTTGGTTTCGGCGGCGACGAACCCGCGCCCGGCCGCATCCGCCACGCGGATGAGCCAGGCGCGGCGGAACTCGTCGTTGTCGAGCAGGCCGTGCCAATGCGTGCCGAACACCGCGCCGCGCACCAGCCCGTGCGGTTGGCAGTCGCGCCCGCCCTCGGCGCCGAACCAGCTCTCCTCGGCGAACCGCGACACCCTGCCGTGATGAATTTCGTATCCGGTCAGCGGTGGCGGCCACCGGCGCAGAATCTTGGCCTCGCCGAAGGCGATGTCGGCGTCCAACAGCCCCAGCCCCGCGACCTCGCCGGCCCGGGATTCCACGGCGTCATCGATGCGCCGGCACAGCATCTGAAAGCCACCGCAGATGCCCAGCACCGGTTTTGCGGCTGCGGCGTGCGCGGTGATCGCCTCGGCCAGGCCGCGCTCGCGCAGCCAGGCCAGGTCGGCGACGGTGGACTTGCTCCCCGGGATCACGATCAGGTCGGTGTCGACCAGGTCGGCGGGGTCGGTGGCCCAGCGCACCAGCACGCCCGGTTCGCAGGCCAGCGCCTCGATGTCGGTGGAGTTCGAGATCCGCGGCAGCCGGATCGCGGCCACCCGCAGCCACTCGCGCCCGCGCGGCGGTTCCGGGGTGCCGACGACGCGGTGCGCGACCACCGAAAGCGAGTCCTCGGCGTCCAGCCAGAGCTCGTCGGCGAAGGGCAGCACCCCATAGGTCGGGCGGCCGGTCATCGCATGCAGCTGGCGCAGACCGGGTTCCAGCAGTGCGGGGTCGCCGCGGAATTTGTTGACGACGAAGCCGGCGATCAACGCCTGGTCGTCCGGCTCGAGCACCGCGACCGTCCCGAACAGGTGGGCCAGCAGGCCGCCGCGGTCGATGTCACCGACGAGGATGACCGGCAGGTTCGCGGTCCGGGCCAGCCCCATGTTCGCCAAATCCGTGGCGCGCAGGTTGATTTCGGCCGGCGACCCGGCGCCCTCGCAGATCACCGCGTCGAATTCGGCACGCAGGCAAGACAATTCGTCGGCGACGATCCCGGCGAGGCGGTCGCGATGCCGCACGTAGCTCGCCGCCGTCACCGAATCGGCGACCTGGCCGCGGATCACCAGCTGCGAGGTCCGGTCGCTGCCGGGTTTGAGCAGGATCGGGTTGAACCGGACGCTGGGCTCCAGCCCCGCCGCCCGCGCCTGCAGCGCCTGCGCGCGACCGATCTCGCCGCCCTCGACGGTGACCACGGAGTTGTTGGACATGTTCTGCGCCTTGAACGGCGCCACCCGCACCCCGCGGCGGGCCAGCAGCCGGCACAGTCCCGCGGCGACCACCGATTTCCCGGCGTCGGAGCTGGTGCCGGCGACCAGCAGCGCCCCGCTCATCCTTCGGCGGTGTTCGCCGGGCCCTGCCCGGCCACCAGACGCAGAATCGCACCTTTGCCCCGGCAATCGTGCGATTTTCTGTCTGCTCGCGCTAGAGGCACGTGAGGATTTCGACGCCGGTGTCGGTGACCAGCAGGGTGTGCTCGAACTGCGCGGTCCACTTGCGGTCCTTGGTGACCACCGTCCAGCCGTCGTCCCAGATCTCGTAGTCCAGTCCGCCGAGGTTGATCATCGGTTCGATGGTGAACGTCATGCCCGGCTGCATGACCGTGGTGACCGAGGGCTGGTCGTAGTGCAGCACCACCAAGCCGTTGTGGAACGTGGTGCCGATGCCGTGGCCGGTGAAGTCACGAACGACGTTGTACCCGAACCGATTCGCGTACGCCTCGATGACGCGGCCGACGACCGACAGCGCCCGCCCCGGCTTGACGGCGTTGATCGCGCGCATCGTCGCCTCCCGGGTGCGCTCCACCAGCAGCCGGTGCTCCTCGGATACGTCGCCGGCCAGGAAGGTCGCGTTGGTGTCGCCGTGCACGCCGTCGATGTAGGCCGTGACGTCGATGTTGACGATGTCGCCGTCCTCGACCACCGTCGAGTCGGGGATGCCGTGGCAGATGACCTCGTTGAGCGACGTGCAGCACGACTTCGGGAAGCCCTTGTAACCCAGGGTCGACGGGTAGGCGCCGTGGTCGACCATGTAGTCGTGGGCGATCCGGTCCAGTTCATCGGTCGTGATCCCGGGCGCCACCGCCTTGCCCGCCTCCTGCAACGCGCCGGCCGCTATCCGGCCGGCGACGCGCATCTTCTCGATCACCTCCGGCGTCTGCACCCACGGCTCGCTACCCTCCCGCACCGTGGACTTCCAGGCGTACTCCGGGCGGGGGATGCGGACGGGCACCGGCAGAGTCGGGGACAACTCTCCGGGGGCAAGCGCGGTGCGAGCAGGCATGCCGACCAGCTTAACCGCGCGCTCGCCCCCGATGCGGGCCCTCGAGACGGCCGCGGATCAACGAGCGCCGCGGCCCTCGGATGGTGACCGAGCCGCACACCACCCGGCCCGTCAACACCACGTGGGGCCGGCCCTCGCCCGGCGCGTCCCTGCGGCGGTCGCGGGCGCTGCCCACATAGACCTGGACGTCGTCGATCGAGGCGCTGGCCCCGTCGGGCAGCCGGATGTCCACCGAGCCGCCCCGCACGTCGAGTTCGATGACCACCACCGGGCCGGCGAACCGCGCCCTGGTCAGGTCGAGATCGATCGAGCCCAGCCGGCGGACCAACGCCAGGCGGGTGGGCACCGTCCATTCGCCCTGGCGTTTGAGCGAGCCGGCCCAACCGCGCAGCTCGACGCGGTCGGCCGCGGACGTGACGATCGCGCCCGGCCCGGGCAGGTCGCCGACCAGCCCGTCCAGCTCACCCCGGGTGCGCGCGTAGGACACCTGCGACGAGCGCTGCTCGAACTCGTCGATGTCGATCAGCCCGAGTGCGACGGCGTTGTGCAGTCGCCGCATCGTGCCGTTGCGGTCGGCGTCGGAGACGCGCAGCGACACCGGAGCCACCATGTCGCCGCCGGTATCCGTCATGATCGCAATTTACCGCCGAGCGGCCCGTCGGCGTCAGGCCAGATGGCGCCGCCCCGCTGCGCCCGCCGCGGGCGGCGCGCTTGCGAGCGGCTAGGCCAGGAAGTCGGGCGGCAGCGATTCGAACATCACCTTGGTCATCCGCACCGCGTATTCCGAGCTGCCGCCCCCGACGATCAGCGAGGCGAACGCCAGGTCGCCGCGGTAGCCGGCGAACCAGGAATGCGAGCCGCCCGGGAACTCGGCCTCACCGGTCTTCCCGTACACCGCGCCGCACCCGGCGATCTCCTTGGCGGTCCCGTTGGTGACGACCAGCCGCATCATGGGCCGCAGCGCGTCCACCATCTTCGGGCTGATCGGGGTGGTGTCGCCCTGCACGGCGGTCGGCCGGCCCGCGATCAGCTGCGGCGTGGGCGTCTTGCCCGCGGCGACGGTCGCCGCCACCAGCGCCATGCCGAACGGGCTGGCCAGCACCTTGCCCTGGCCGAAGCCGTCCTCGGTGCGCTCGGCGAGGTCCACCGTCGGGGGCACCGACCCGGTCACCGTCGTGATGCCGTCCACCTGATAGTCCAGCCCGATCCCGTAGCGGGTGGCCGCCTGCGTCAGGCCGCGCGGCGGCATCCTGCTGCTGAGTTCGGCGAAGGTGGTGTTGCACGAACTGGCGAACGCCCGCGACATCGGCACCACACCCAGGTCGAAGCCGCCGTAGTTGGGGATGGTGCGGTGGCCGATGTCGAGGTGGCCCGGGCAGCCCAGCATGGTGTTGGGGGTGGCCATGTCGCGGTCGACGGCCGCGCCGGCGGTGACCATCTTGAACGTCGACCCCGGCGGGAACAGGCCGGTGGTGGCCAGCAGGCCTTCCGCGTCGGCGCCCCCGTTCTGCGCGATCGCCAGGATCTCCCCCGTCGACGGCTTGATGACGACCATCATCGCCTTGCCGCCGCGGGTGTCCACCGCGCGCTGGGCGGCGTTTTGCACCACCCGGTCCAGCGTGATCGAGATCGACGGCGCCGGCGACCCCGGCACTTCGTGCAGCACCTCGACCTCGACACCGTTTTGGTTGACGCTCACCACCCGCCAGCCGGCCTCACCGTCGAGCTGGTCGACCACGGCCTTCTTCACCTCGGCCATGACGGCGGGGGCGAAATGCGGGTCGGTGGGCAGGATTTCGGGCTGGGGCGTGACGACGACGCCGGGGAGCCGGCCGATCGCCGGGAAGACCTTGTCGTTGTCGTCGGGGTGCAGCGTCACCAGGTCCACCGGTTGGGTCGCCGAGCTGGCCTGCTCGGCGAGCAGTTGCGGGTCGCTCAGCCCGCCGTTGAAGGGGTGCAGGACGTCGACGATCGCGTGCGCCGTCCCGATCAGCGCCGCGCCGGATCCGGCCTGGGTGGCGTCGAGCGTGTAGTGGTACAGGTAGCCCGGGACCAGCACGTCGCTGCCGCCGAGCTCGTTCACCGAGGCGCGCCGCGGCGCGTCGGCCCGCAGCGCGAACGTCTGGTGCTCGCCCAGTTTGGGGTGCAGCCCGGTGGTGGTCCAGCGCACCTGCCAGCGGCCCTCGTCGCGGGCCATTTTCAGCTGGCCGTCATACGTCCAGGTCCGGTTCTTGGGCAGGTGCCAGGTGAAGCGGTAGGCGACCGTCCCGGTGTCCTCGGCGTACTTGGCGTTGAGGATCTGCGTGTCGAGGTGGGTCGCCTGCAGCCCGGCCCACGCCGCGTTCAGCGCTTCGCGGGCGTCGTTGGGGTTGTCGCTGAGCTGGGCGGCGGTGGCGGTGTCGCCGATGGCCAGGGCGGCGAAGAACTTCTCGGCCGCCGGGCCGGGGCCGTCGGGCCGGGGGGTGCAGCCGGACATCGCGACGGCCGCCAGCAGCAGCCCGGCCGCCACGATTACCAGTGGGGTTTTTGTGACCATTGGTACAGATGTTATGAAGCGGGGCTGCTCGGCCGCCGCCGACACACCGAGACCTGACCGTTATGGGCGGTAACCCCGGCCGAGCGTGCGGCCAGCCGCACGTTCCACGCCGAGTGTGCGGCCAGCCTCACACTCGCGGGATGAAGGAGCGCTAGTCGAGCAGCACCGTCGCGAAGGTGCCCACCTCGGCGAAGCCGACCCGGGCGTACGCCGCGCGGGCGACCGTGTTGAAGCTGTTCACGTACAGGCTGGCGGTGCGCCCGCTGCCGACGATCACGGCGGCCACGGTCGCGGTGCCTGCGGTGCCGATGCCCAGGCCCCGCCATTCGGGGTGCACCCACACCCCCTGGATCTGGCCGACGCCCGGCGACTGCGAGCCCACCTCGGCCTTGAACACGACCTGGCCCTGCTCGAAACGGGCCCACGCGCGCCCCGCCGCGATGAGGCTGGCCACCCGGCGGCGGTAGCCCCGCCCGCCGTCGCCGAGGCGGGGGTCGACGCCCACCTCGCCGATGAACATGTCGACGGCAGCCACCAGGTAGGCGTCCAGCTCGTCCGGCCGGACCTGGCGCACGCCGGGGTCGATGTCGCAGTCGGGGTGCCGGGACAGCGCCAGCAGCGGCTGATGGTCGCGCACGTCGCGCGCCGGGCCCCAGGCCGGCTCGAGCCGCTCCCACATCCGCATCACCAATTCGGCCCTGCCGACCAGCGACGAACAGCGCCGGGTTCCGCTCATCGCCTCGTCGGCGAAGGCGTCCAGGTCGGCCGCGGCGCCGCGCAGCGGGATCAGGTTGGCGCCGGCGAAGCACAGCGAGTCCTCCGCGCCGCGCAGGGTCCACAGTTCCCCGCCGATGGAGTTGGGATCGATGCCGTGGTCGGCCACCCGGGCCGCGACCATGCACGACCCGACCGGATCGTCGTCGAACACCCGCCAGACGGCGGCGGCGTCACGCACCACGGACACCCGTCGCTCGCCGACAAGGCGGAACAGGGGCGGAGCCGACATCTGGCGAACTCTCTTCTGATGCGAACTAATGGACCGGCGGCTGGGAACCGGCCCCCATCAGCTTACGGTGACGATCGGCGAACCGCTTGATGTTGTTTCAGGACCGTGATCGGTCCCCATCTCCGACGCGAGGCGCATGGCCTCTTCGATGAGGGTCTCGACGATCTGCGCCTCGGGCACGGTCTTGATCACCTCGCCGCGAACGAAGATCTGCCCCTTGCCATTTCCGGACGCGACGCCCAGGTCGGCCTCGCGCGCCTCGCCCGGACCGTTCACCACGCAGCCCATCACGGCGACGCGCAGCGGCACGTCCATACCCTCCAGGCCGGCGGTGACCTCGTTGGCCAGGGTGTAGACGTCGACCTGCGCGCGACCGCAGGACGGGCAGGACACGATCTCCAGCCCGCGCGGCCGCAGGTTCAGCGACTCGAGAATCTGGATGCCGACCTTGACCTCTTCGACCGGCGGCGCGGACAGCGACACCCGGACGGTGTCGCCGATCCCCCGCGACAGCAACGCGCCGAAGGCCACCGCGGACTTGATGGTGCCCTGGAACGCCGGGCCGGCCTCGGTCACGCCGAGGTGCAGCGGATAGTCGCACTGGGCGGCCAGCTGCTCGTAGGCGGCGACCATCACGACGGGGTCGTTGTGCTTGACGCTGATCTTGATGTCGCCGAAGCCGTGCTCCTCGAACAGCGAGGCCTCCCACAGCGCGGATTCGACGAGCGCCTCCGGTGTGGCCTTGCCGTACTTCTCCATGAAGCGCTTGTCCAGCGAGCCGGCGTTGACGCCGATGCGGATCGGGATGCCCGCCGCGGCCGCGGCCTTGGCCACCTCGCCCACCCGGCCGTCGAACTCCTTGATGTTGCCGGGGTTCACCCGCACCGCCGCGCAGCCGGCATCGATGGCCGCGAAGATGTACTTGGGCTGGAAGTGGATGTCGGCGATCACCGGGATGTTGCTGTGCTTGGCGATCTCGGAGAGCGCGTCGGCGTCCTCCTGGCGCGGGCACGCCACCCGGACGATGTCACAGCCGGCGGCGGTCAGCTCGGCGATCTGCTGCAGGGTCGCGTTGACGTCGTGGGTTTTGGTGGTGCACATCGACTGCACCGAAATCGGATAGTCGCTGCCCACCCCGACGTCGCGGACCATGAGTTGCCGCGTCTTGCGCCGGGGGGCGAGCGTGGGCGCCGGAGCGTCCGGCATGCCCAGGCCAATGGTCACTTTCGTTCCTTCACGTCGACTATTGGAAGAGCCTGATCGGATTGACCAGATCGGCGGTCACGGTCAGCAACATGTAGCCGACCACGAACACCAGCACCACGTAGGTGGCCGGCATCAGCTTGAGGTAGTTCACCGGTGCGGCCGCGACCTTGCCGCGGGCCGACCGGATGAGGTTGCGGATCTTTTCGAACACGGCGATGGCGATGTGGCCGCCGTCGAACGGCAGCAGTGGCACCAGGTTGATCGCGCCCAGGATGAGGTTCAGCTGGGCCAGGAAGAACCAGAACGCCACCCACAACCCGTGGTCGACGGTGTCGCCGCCGATGATGCTGGCGCCGACCACGCTCATCGGGGTCTGCGGGTCGCGCTGCCCGCCGCCGATCGCGTGCACCAGCGCGCCGACCTTCGTCGGGATGGTGACCAGCGCCTTGCCGACCTCGCCGGTCAGGTCCCCCGCGAACGCGAGGGTGCCGGGCACCGCGGACAGCACGCCGTAGTGGGTGGGCGCGAGCTTGACCGCGGCGACGCCGATGGCGCCGACCGTCGCGGGCGCCGGCTGACCGCCCTGGCCGTTGGCCCCGTTGGTCACGAAGCGCTGGGTGGGCGTCACGTCGACGTAGGTGGTGATGGTGTTGCCGCCCCGCTCGACGACGACCGGAACGGTGCCGTGCATCTTGCGGATCGCCGCGGCCATGTCCTCGAAGGTGGACACCGGGGTGTCGCCGACCTTGACCACGACGTCGCCTGCGCGGATCCCGGCCACCGCGGCCGGGCCGGGGCCGGTGCAGTCTGCGATCTTGCCGGGCGCCACTTCCGGTGCGACGCAAGCGGTTTCACCAATCACCGCCCGGGTCGGCGGGTGCAGGTTCGGCAACCCCCAGACCAGTGCGATGCCGTAGATCAGGACCAGGCAGATGACGAAGTTCATGGCCGGACCGGCGAACAGCACCGCGACGCGCTTCCAGACGTCCTGCTTGAACATCGCCCGGTCGGTTTCGTCGGGGGCCAGCTCCTCCACCGAGGTCATCCCGGCGATGTCGCAGAAGCCGCCCAACGGCACGGCCTTGATGCCGTACTCGGTCTCCCCGCGCCGCGTCGACCACAACGTGGGCCCGAACCCGACGAAATAGCGACGGACCTTCATGCCGGTGGCGCGGGCGACCCACATGTGGCCGCACTCGTGCAGCGCCACCGAGATCAGGATGGCGAGGGCGAACAGCACAATGCCGATAACGAACATCATCTGGTCTGCAGGACCTTTCTCACACCATTCCGGAGGCGTTGACGGGGGCCTGGGTGGGCCGTGCCCGTGCGACTCGATCGATTCGGCGCCTGGCGTTGTCCCTCGCCCAGCGCTGCGCGTCTAGTACCTCATCCACGTTAGCGGGTGAAACCGCCCATTGGTCTGCGGCGTGCAGCACGTCGGCGATGGTTTTCACGATGACGGGGAATCCCACCCGGCCCTCGAGGAACGCCGCCGCGGCTTCTTCGTTGGCCGCGTTGTACACCGCGGTCATGCAGCCGCCGGTCTGGCCGGCGTAACGGGCCAGCTCGACCGCGGGGAAAACCTCGCTGTCCAGCGGCTCGAAGTCCCAGCTAGCGGCGGTGCTGAAGTCGCACGCCGCGGCAACCCCGGGCACCCGGGCCGGCCAGCCCAGCGCCAGCGAGATGGGCAGCTTCATGTCCGGCGGGCTGGCCTGGGCGATGGTCGAGCCGTCGACGAAGGTGACCATCGAATGAACAATCGACTGCGGGTGCACCACGACCTCGATGCGGTCGTACGGGATGCCGAACAGCAGGTGGGTTTCGATGAGCTCGAGGCCCTTGTTGACCAGCGAGGCCGAGTTCAGGGTGTTCATCGGGCCCATCGACCAGGTCGGGTGGGCGCCGGCCTGTTCGGGGGTGACGCCCTCCAGCTGGGCGGCGGTCCAGCCGCGAAACGGCCCCCCGGACGCGGTCAGCACCAGCTTGGCGACCTCCTCCGGAGCGCCGCCGCGCAGGCACTGGGCCAGCGCGGAGTGCTCGGAGTCGACCGGCACGATCTGGCCCGGTCGCGCCGCCTGCACAACCAGCGGTCCGCCGGCGACCAGCGATTCCTTGTTGGCCAGCGCGAGCCGGGCGCCCGATTCCAGCGCGGCCAGCGTCGGCCGCAGGCCCAGCGCCCCCACCAGCGCGTTGAGAACGACGTCGGCCTCGGTGTCTTCGACCAGGCGGGTCACCGCGTCGGGACCGCGGTAGGGGACGCCGGCGACGTGCGCCGCGCGTTCGTTGGCGACGGCGACGTTGGTGACCCCGGTCTGCTCGCGCTGCCGCAGCAGGGTGTCCAGGTTCGCGCCCCCCGCTGCCAGGCCGACGACCTCGAAGCGGTCCGGATGGGCCGCTATCACCTCCAGCGCCTGGGTACCGATCGAGCCGGTGCTGCCCAGCACCAGCACGCGCAGGCGGCCCTCGGGTGTCGCGGTTGTCACTCACTCATTGTGCCCGCTCGGTCCCGCGACCGGTGTGCCAGAATCTCTCCTACCAGCCGATCACGAAGGGGATTCACCGTGGCCAGTACCGAGGTGGAACAGTTCACCGGCGTCGACACCGTCGAGGTGCCGTCGGCGAAGTGGGGTTGGAGCAGGATCAATCACCGCACGTGGCACATCACCGGCCTGGTCATCATCGTGTTCCTGCTGGCAATGCTGCGCGGCAACCACGTCGGCCACATCGAGAACTGGTTCCTGATCGGGTTCGCCACGCTGGTGCTGGTCGCCCTGGTCCGCGACCTGTGGGGCCGCCGGCGCGGCTGGATCAGGTAGGGCCGCCGCCCCGGCGCGCGTCCGGCGGTACCAGGTGCCGCCGATGACGACGATCGTCAGCGCGCCCGCGGCCAGCGCCCATGGCCACATCCCGTGTTGGTACACCCAGCCGGCCAGCGTCCCCTGTAGGCGCCCGGCCGCGGTGATCACCGCATCCCGCGGGTCGGCGTTCGCGCCCAGCAGGCGCACCTCGTAGGCGCCGTAATAGGCGACGTACAGACCGACCAGCATCAGCACGGCACCACCGATCCGGTCGACGAACGGCAGGACGCGCCGCAGCCGGTCGGCCATCGCCGAGCTCGCGGTCGCCGCGGCGACGGCGAGTACGCCGACGACCAGGGTCAGCCCCCCGACGTAGGCGAGGTAGATCGCCACCGCCGTGACGATCGACCCGCCCCGCAGGCCCGCCGCGGTGACCGCCAGGAACGGGCCGACGGTGCACGACAGCGAGGCGATCGCGTAGCTGACGCCGTAGGAGTACATGGAGCCCAGGCGGACCGTGGGCGCCCAGCGCGGGCCCACCGGCCGCGGGGTGAGCGCCGCCAGCCCGCGGCCCGACAGCAGCCACCCGCCCAGCGCCACAAGCGCGACGCCGACGATGACCGTGGCGTACGGCACGTATCGCTGGACCGCGCCGGCGGCCGATACGGTCAGCGCGCCGAACAGGCCGAACACCGTCAGGAAGCCAAGCGCCATGACCGCGGTGGCCGCCAGGGCCCGCCCGGCCGCCGCCACCCCCGCTCGCGGCCCGCGCACCACCAGCAGGAGGTAGGCGGGCAGCATGGCAAACCCGCACGGGTTCAGGGCCGCCACCAGCCCGGCCGCGAAGGCCAGGCCGACGAGACCCCGATCCATCAGGACCTCAGCGCGGCGACCCGGTCAGACAACTCCTGCTGCGGCATCGCCGAGGTCGGGTTGTTCACGAACGTCGAGCTGCCGTCCGCGCGGTAGAACACGTAGGCGGGCTGCCAGGGGACGTTGTACCGGGCCCAGATCGCGCCGTCGGTGTCGTTGAGGTTGGTGAAGTTCAGGTTGTACTTGGCGACGAAGTTCTGCATCGCCGCGACGTCCGAGTGGGCCGCGACGCCCACGAACGTGACGCCGGGATTGGCCGCGGCCACCTGGCTCACGCCCGGCGCCTCGGCGTTGCAGAACGGGCACCACGGCGTCCAGAACCACAGGACCGCGGGCTTGCCCTGCAGGCTGGCGCCGTTGAACGGCGCACCGCTCAGGGTCGTGCCGGTGAATTGCAGACGGTCGTCGGCGGCGGCGGAGCGCGGCGCGTCGCCGAGCCCGAATATCAAGGCGGCGGCGAAAAGGGCCGCGGCCACAAGCCGGAGCGGGGTCAGGAACCGAACAATCATGGCGTCACCTCGTTTGCTGGTCTATGCCTGTTAGACGTGGTGGACGCCGTCCCGGTTCAGCCTTCGGCGGCCAGCTACCCGCCTTCGGCGGCCAGCTGTCCGCAGGCTCGGGCCAAATCGCCTGCGCTCCAGCTACCCGCCTTCGGCGGCCAGCTGTCCGCAGGCGGCACTGATCTCGCGCCCGCGGGTGTCCCGCACCGTGCACGAGACGCCCTGCGCCCGCACCCGCCGCACGAACTCCCGCTCCACCGGCTTGGGGCTGGCGTCCCACGCACTGCCCGGGGTCGGGTTGAGCGGAATCAGGTTCACGTGCACCAGCGGGCCGAGCGCCCGGTGCAGCCGTTTGCCCAGCGCATCGGCCCGCCACGGCTGGTCGTTGACGTCGCGGATCAACGCGTACTCCACCGAAACCCGGCGGCCCGTGACGTCGGCGTAGTAGCGGGCGGCGTCGAGCGCCTCGGCGATCTTCCACCGGTTGTTGACCGGCACGAGGGTGTCGCGCAGTTCGTCGTCGGGCGCGTGCAACGACAGCGCCAGCGTCACCCCGAGCCGTTCGTCGGCGAGTTTGCGGATTGCCGGCGCCAGGCCGACCGTCGAGACGGTGACCGAGCGGGCCGAAATGCCGAAGCCGTGCGGCGGCGGTTCGGTGATGCCCCGCACCGCGGCCAGCACCCGGGCGTAGTTGGCCAGCGGCTCCCCCATGCCCATGAACACGACGTTGGACAGCCGATCGCCGAAGTCGTCGCGCAGGGCGACCGCCGCGGACCGGACCTGCTCCAGGATCTCCGCGGTGGACAGGTTGCGGGTCAGGCCGCCCTGGCCGGTCGCGCAGAACGGGCAGGCCATGCCGCAGCCGGCCTGCGACGAGATGCACACGGTGTTGCGCTGCGGGTAGCGCATCAGCACCGACTCGAACGTCGTCCCATCGGTGCCGCGCCACAACGTCTTTCGGGTTTGTCCGGCGTCGCACGTCACCTCGGCGGCCGACGTCAGCAGGTGCGGGAACATCGCCTCGGCGATCCGGTCCCGCACGGCCGCCGGCAGGTCGGTCATCTCGCGCGGATCGGCGATCAGCCGGCCGTAGTACTGGTGCGCGAGCTGCTTGGCGCGGAAGGCGGGCAGGCCAAGCTCCGCGACGGCCGACGCGCGGCCGGCCGCGTCGAGGTCGGCCAGGTGCCGCGGCGGCCTGCTGGGGCGGGGTTCGGTGAAGACCAGTTGTTGGACCATGACCCGTCCAGTATCGGCCACCTCAGGGCTGGCCGGAAAAACTAGGAAAGCAGCGTCAGGATGATCCACGCGGCGACCGCCGACGGGAGCACGCCGTCGAGCCGGTCCATCAGGCCGCCGTGGCCGGGCAGCAGCCGGCCCATGTCCTTGATGCCCAGGTCGCGCTTGATCTGCGACTCGACCAGATCGCCCAGCGTGCAGGTGAGGACCAGCACGACACCCAGCAGCGCGCCGATCCAGGGCGGTTTGGCCGCCAGGAGAGTCGCGGTCAGGACCGCCGCGGTGATGCCGAAGAAGAGCGAACCGGCGAACCCCTCCCAGGATTTCTTCGGGCTGATCGCCGGAACCATCGGGTGCTTGCCGAGCAGCACGCCCACCGCGTAGCCGCCCACGTCGGAGGCGACGACGGTGACCATCAGGCAGAAGACCCGGCCCGCGCCGTCGTGCGGGTAGACCAGCAGGACGCCGAACGAGGCGAACAGCGGCACCCAGGCGGCCAGGAACACGGTCGCGGAGGCGTCGCGCAGGTAGTTGGCCGACGGCGACCCGGCGAAAGGCTCGGGCCGTTTGCGGTTGTCCTGCATGAACAGCCGCCAGACGTTGCAGACCACCACGGTGGCGCCGAAGCCGCCCAGGGCGCCGGCGGCGTGGTACGGCCACGTCAGCCAGACGGTGGCCTGACCGCCGATCAGCAGCGGGATCAGCGGGATGACGTAGCCGGCCTCGCGCAGCCGCCGCACCACCTCGTGGGTCGCGACCGGAATGGCGATCGCGACGATGGCCACCCAGAAGCGCGGCGCGAACACCAGCGTCACGATGAGGACGCCGCCGATGCCCGCGCCCACGGCGATGGCGGCGCGCAGGTCGCGTCCCGCCCGGGACGTCTTCTTGGCCGGCGGCGACGTGGTTTCCTCGGCCTCACGCGCCGGCTCGTCGGGCGGGCTGGCTGCGCCGGTGGTTGCCACGGACCTGGGTGAACTCAGCTACTGGGGGCCGCTAGACCTCCAGCAGCTCGCCTTCTTTGTGCTTGACCAGGTCTTCGATCTGGGTGACGTACTGGTGCGTGGTCTTGTCGAGGTCCTTCTCCGCCCGACCGACCTCGTCCTCGCCCGCCTCGCCGTCCTTGCGGATGCGGTGCAGCTCCTCCATCGCCTTGCGGCGGATGTTGCGCACCGAAACCTTGGCGTCCTCGCCCTTGCCCTTGGCCTGCTTGACCAGCTCGCGGCGGCGTTCCTCGGTGAGCTGCGGCACGGCCACCCGGATCAGGGTGCCGTCGTTGGTGGGGTTGACGCCCAGATCGGAGTTGCGGATCGCCGTTTCGATGGCGCCCAGCTGGCTTGCCTCGTAGGGCTTGATGACGACGAGCCGCGCCTCGGGCACGTTGATGCTGGCCAGCTGCGTGATCGGGGTCGTGGCGCCGTAGTAGTCGATGGCGATCCGGGAGAACATGCCCGGGTTGGCGCGGCCGGTCCGAATGGTTGACAAGTCGTCACGGGCCACCGCTACGGCCTTCTCCATTTTCTCTTCAGCGTCGAAGAGAGCCTCGTCAATCATTCGCTCTTCCCCTCAGGTGGTGACCAGTGTCCCGATCTTCTCACCGGCGACCGCGCGGGCGATATTGCCATTGGTCAGCAGGTTGAACACCAGGATCGGCATGCCATTGTCCATGCACAGACTGAACGCCGTGGCATCGGCCACTCGCAGCCCCCGGTCGATCACCTCGCGGTGACTGATCGCGGCGATCAGCTCGGCCTGCGGATTCACCCGCGGGTCCGCCGAGAACACCCCGTCCACCGCCTTGGCCATCAAGACCACCTCCGCGCCGATCTCCAGCGCCCGCTGCGCGGCCGTGGTGTCGGTGGAGAAGTACGGCAGCCCCATGCCGGCCCCGAAGATCACCACCCTGCCCTTCTCCAGGTGGCGAACCGCCCGCAGCGGTAGGTAGGGCTCGGCGACCTGCCCCATGGTGATCGCGGTCTGCACGCGCGTGACGATGCCTTCCTTTTCCAGAAAGTCCTGCAGCGCCAGGCTGTTCATCACGGTGCCGAGCATGCCCATGTAGTCGGAACGGGTGCGTTCCATGCCGCGCTGCTGCAGCTGCGCGCCCCGGAAGAAGTTGCCGCCACCGATGACGACCGCGACCTGAACACCGTCGCGGACCACCTCGGCGATCTGGCGGGCCACCCGCGCCACGACGTCGGGATCCAGCCCGACCTGGCCGCCGCCGAACATTTCGCCGCCCAGCTTCAGCACGACCCTGGAGTACTTGGGCCGCGTTCGCGGCTGCCCGGCAACTGATCCATTCTCCGGCGCCGTGGGCTCCCTGGAATCCGTCATCAGGCTCCTCGCATGAGAGTGCCATCCCGGCGTGAGCTCATCCGGAACGGCATTTCACATCCTGCCTCATCGCAACACAACGCGGTGCCGGTGGGGTGCGTTATGCGCAGAGTTGGCGATGCTGGCGGCTTTTCGCGGCTATCGGCCCAGCTGACACCGGCGGCGGACGCCCGTCGGACCACGGATGTTTGAGCGACGGCCGACTGGGGGAATCCGCAGCATCGCGGTGGGAATTGTCGGTCTTGAGAAACAAGGGCCGGCCTCGCCGCGGGACCGGACCGGCCGCGTGGCGGTCGGCGGATCGCTCAAAAGTACGCCTACAAGGAGGAACGGATCCATGGCGGACAACAACTCGGGACCTGCTGAAGCCGTCAAGGGCGTCGTCGAGGACGTCAAGGGCAAGGCGAAGGAGGCCGTTGGCGCGGTGGCGGGTCGTGACGACCTCACCCGCGAGGGCCAGGCCCAGCAGGACAAGGCTGAGGCACAGCGCGACGCGGCGAAGAAGGAAGCCGAGGCCGAGGCGGCGCGAGGCGGCGCCGAGGCGGCTGAGCAGCGCCAGAAGGCCAATCAGTAGCTTGCTGGGAGGATGGGCTCGGTCTGTGCACACGGACCGGGCCCATCGACCTTTTTGGGGGGGTTGCATAGTTTCCCGACGAGCGGGTATTCAGCGCTGCGCTGGCAGAACCACAAGTTTCGGAGATGTCGTTTGGACGTGCTGTTGCTGACCGACGCGGACGACTTCGATCGCGTTCTGCCGCACCTGAATTCGTTCGCGCGGACCATGCGGCGCGCGCCGCTCACCGATGACGGACACGGCCCGGCCAATTGCGGGGACGTAGCGATAGTCGACGCTCGTGGCGACGCCGCCGCGGCCCAGACCGCGTGCCGTCGCCTGACGACGGACGCACCCGCCACCGCGGTGGTGGCCCTGGTGGCACCGGCCGGCGAGGTGGCCGTCGGCGGGGACTGGACCGTCGACGATGTCGTGCCACCCGGCGCCGACGCGGACGAGCTGCAGGAGCGGCTGGGACGCGCGATCGCCCACCGGCGCAGCGCCGTCGACGGCAGCCTGAGATACGGGCCCTTGCTGTTGCACCCGACGAGTTTCACCGGGTCGCTTCAGGGCAAGGACCTGGGTCTGACGCTGACCGAGTTCAAGCTGCTCAGTTTCCTGGTGCAGCACGCCGGCCGGCCGTTCACCCGCACCCGCCTGATGCACGAGGCGTGGGGCTATGACTGCAACGGCCGGGTCCGTTCCGTCGACGTCCACGTCCGGCGCCTGCGCGCCAAGCTCGGTGCCGAGCATCAGTCGATGATCGGCACCGTCCGGGGCGTCGGTTACCAGGCGGCGACTCCCCCGCATCCGGAATGGATCGTCAGCGAGGCGGCGACGACGCCCACGGTGGCGGCGACTCAGCCCGCGCCCGACCCGGGGTTGACGCCGGCGAGCTAATCTTCTTGTGGCAGTACACCTTTCAGCCGAACAGTGGGAAGGCGCGCTTGCGTGCGAGCGCGTCCATTCCATCCTGAATGGCGTCCTGGACCTCGTTGTACTTGCGGTCGATGTAGGCCTCGTCCTCCGCGCGCGCCGGATCGTGGTCGAGCTCCACGGGAGGCATGAACCGGGTCCTGATCTTGGCCGGTAGCGGCAGCTGCGGCAGCGCCGCCGGGGCGATCCCCCACGGCAGGGAAACCGCCAAGGGGAACACCTTGAGGCGAAGCAGGCGGTCCAGCTGTAGGGCTTTCGACAGCTTGTCGCCGCGGATCAGCACCGGCATGGCGTCGCCGCCGCCGACCGTGGCGATCGGCACGATCGGCACGCCGGCCCGAATGGCCATCTTCACGAAGCCTTTTCGGCCCGCCAGGTTGGCCTGGTCACGCTCGGTCCACGGGCGCAGCGAGTCCACCTCCCCGCCGGGCCACAGCGCCACGTCCCGCCCTTCGGCCAAGGCGGTGGCGATCGCGTCGGGGGCGGCCGGCAGCACACCCATCGAGCGGAAATACCGGCCGATCACCGGGATCGCCATCAACGCGTCGTGAGCGGTGCCGTGCAGCGGGCGTTCCTGCCCGAACCGCCGCCACCATTGCAGGCCGACGGTCCAGGCATCCCATACGAAGGGAGCGCCGGAGTGGATCCCGATCAGCAGCGCCGGCGGTTCCGGGATGTTCTCCCAGCCGTCGATTTCCATGCGAAACCAATAGTCCACCAGCACATTCCACAGATACTTCTGCCGCTGCAGGGTCTTCTCGTCCTGCCCGCTGAGGTCCCACCTGCCCGCACGCTCGGCGACCCAGCCGCTCACCCCACCCCGCTGATCGCTGCGCTTCTCCTCCATGGTCGAACGCGCTCGCTCCGCGTTCCGTTGCGCCTGCTTGCGAACGTCGGCCGGCCTGTGATCGGGGTTACTCATGGCTGCCGGGTACCCGATTCGCGCCCACACGATGCAACACCCGGGCCCTTAAAAGCGGACCTCCCCGCGTCGCACGCGACGCGGGGAGCTTTTCCGCAAGCCGGATTAGGTGTGTGTCGGGCTGGGCGGAGCACCGGGCGCGGGGCTCGGGCTAGGGCTCGGGGCCCCCGGCGCAGCGGCGCTCGGCACGTTCGACGTCCACATCAGGATGTCCTGCAGTCCGTCGTTGTAGACGACGCCGTTCGGGGGCGCGCCGGTCACGTCGAAGTACAGCGTCCCGGTGGACTCGCTGCCCTGCGGGATGGGTGCGGGGTTGAGGCCGTTCGGCGCCCCCACCTTGTCGATCACGCGGTAGTTCTGGCCGTTGGGGCCGCGCGCGATGAAGTCGTTGACCATCGGGGTCACCAGCCCGCCGTCCGACCGGGCGGTGACGTCAGCCTGGTAGAGCGTTCCCTTGGGCGTGTACCCGGGGATGGCGACGTTGCTGGGCTGCAGGTTGCTCACCGTGTAGTTGGTGACCAGCGGCCCGTCGACGAGTTGCTCGCTGGTGCCGAAACCCTGGATGTTGGGCGGTGCGGCGGACGCCGTCGCCGCGGCGAAAACGCTTGCCACCGCGATACCCCCGGCAGCGGCAGCGGTCTTGACGGCCGTCTTACTGACCTTCATTGCTCATTCCTTTCGTGTCGAACAATCGCCCCCCGTAAGGGCAATACGCACTAGGCGGCACATATCCATTAGCCGTCCGCTTTAAACATGTGCGTTCGCGTAAATTCGCAATTTTTGGGCCGTTAGCTGCCGGAACGCGGTTGTTTTGTTGGACAGCATCTTTCGCATCAGTTATTCACATCCGTATCGCTATTCACGCCGCAGCATCGACGCGCCGCCGACCACCGCGGCCCCCGGGACGAGCGATTAGCCCCAGCCCTGGCGGGTAGTCGGAGCCAGGCGAAGGCGACGAGGACGAAAGGGGCCGTCATGGAACGCGGCAGCTCGAAGCACAGTCCGCGCGAGGACGAGGAACTCAAGCACGAATTGGAGGGCACGCTGCGCGGTAACAGGTCGAGCCGCGCCGAAGAATGGCGTGACCCCGAACCGCCGGCCGACGACGATCCCGACGTTCCCACCGCGGGTCCAAGCCAACGGTAAACCGCGCGCGTTTGCCGGCAATATTTCTCGATCACGAATAAGGGGAAAACCGATGGGCTTTGCACCTCAGCAACAAACCGCCCCGGGTGTGCAGGCGAAGATGACGCCGGTTCCCGATTGCGGCGAAAACACTTACCAGGGCTCGGGAAAACTCACGGGCAAGCGGGCGATCATCACCGGCGGGGACAGCGGCATCGGCCGCGCGGTCGCGATCGCGTTCGCGCGCGAGGGTGCCGACGTGCTGATCTCCTATCTCAACGAGGACGACGACGCCCGCGACGTCGCCCGCTACGTGGAGGATGCGGGGCGCAAGTGCGTGCTGGTGCGCGGGGACCTGTCGGATGCGGCGCACTGTCGCGCCGTGGTCGATCGCGCCGTGCAGGAACTCGGCGGCATCGACATCCTGGTCAACAACGCCGCCTACCAGATGATGCACAAGAGCCTCGACGAAATCACCGACGAGGAATGGGATTACACGTTTCGGCTCAACGTCGGCGCTTACTTCTACCTCGCCAAGGCGGCCGTGCCGCACATGGGCGCAGGGTCGTCGATCATCGGCAGTTCGTCGGTCAACTCGGATACGCCCAACCCCACGCTTGCGCCGTACGCGGCGACCAAGGCCGCGATCGCGAACTTCTCGGCCAGCCTGGCTCAGCTGTTGGGCGAAAAGGGAATTCGGGTGAACAGCGTGGCCCCCGGTCCGATATGGACGCCCCTGATCCCCTCGACCATGCCGCCGGACAGCGTCGAATCGTTCGGTGACAACACCCCGCTGGGGCGTGCCGGCCAACCCGCCGAGCTCGCACCCGTCTATGTGCTGCTGGCCTGCGACGACGCCAGCTACATCTCCGGCGCGCGGGTGGCCGTGACCGGAGGGCGGCCAATTCTCTAGCGCGACAGGCTGTTAGGAGTCGCGGTTCTCGCCGAGTTCTTCGACGATGGGGCTCTGGACTCCGATGTCCTTCGCGCTCTCGGCCAGGCCCGGCTTGGTGTGGGTGCGACGCGCCGCGGCCCTGCCCTGGGTGTCGCGATCGTCGGCGATGGTGACCGACGCGGCCACCTGGGCGGCGTTGTTGTAGGTCTCGGGCGGAATGCCCCGCAGCGTGCGGATCGTGTCGTCGTCGCAGCCGTTGCGGCCGGCGGCGTCAAGCAGGTCCTGCTTGTCGGCCGGGAAGTCCACATCGTTGAGGCACTGGCGCAACTGACTTCGGGTGGTGGACGCAACCATGGCTGTCGGGATGCCCGGTGGCCCTTGGTCTAAACGAGTCGCAGGACACGTTTCTCAGCGGCCGCGCACCCTGCGGTTGTGCTTCTTGATCGCGTCGACCAGCTCCGCCTTGCTCATCGTCGACCGGCCCCTGATCTCGAGCCGCCGGGCCAGGTCGAGCAGATGCTTCTTGCTGGCGTTCGCGTCCACGCCCTCGGCGGTCTCGCCCGAGGCGCGTGGGCCACCGCTCTTGGCGCGCTCGTCGGACGGGCCCTTCTTCGCCTTGGGCTCCCAATGGTCGCCGACCTTTTCGAAGCTGTGCTTGAGGGCCGAATAGGCCACCCGGTGGGCGCGCTCTTCGCTGCCGTATTCGTCGGCGGCCGCGTCATGCGTCTTGGCGAACGTGCGTTGCGCTTTGGCGTTGGAACGCCGCAAAGTGCTCGGCAATTCGTCTTTCTTCGGCTTGCCGCCTTTCGTCGTCTTGGGCATAAGAACTTGGGTTACCCGTCTGCCGGGCCGGCAATCAGGACTTTGTGCGCCGAAGGTCCCATTGATCGCGCGAAGTATGTCAATATGGTTGACATGGTTCAGGCCGAAGACGCCCCGCTCGGTTACCTGCTGTACCGGGTGGCGAGTTTGCTGCGACCCGAGGTTTCCGCCGTGTTGGGCCCGCTCGGGCTGACCCTGCCCGAATTCGTCTGCATGCGAATGCTTTCCATAGCTCCGGGCATGTCCAGCGCCGAATTGTCCCGGCAGGCGAGCGTCACGCCGCAGGCGATGAACACGGTGTTGCGCAAGCTGGAAGACATTGGCGCCGTGGAGCGTCCGACATCGGTGTCCAGCGGTCGCGCGCTGCCCGCCACGCTGACCGGCCAGGGCCGCGCGTTGCTGAAGCGGGCGGAGGGCGCGGTGCGCACCGCCGATGCCCGCATCCTGGCCAAGCTGACCGAACCTCAGCAGCGCGAATTCAAGCGGATGCTCGACAAGCTCGGCTCCGACGGCTGATCACGCCGCCTGGATGCGCGCCCAGGGCCGCGCCTGCTCGAGTTCGTAGGCCAGCTCGAGCAGCAGCGCCTCCTGGCCGAGGTCGGCGGAGAGCATCATGCCCACCGGCATGCCGTCTTCTGACTGCTCCAGCGGAACCGACAGCGCCGGTTCGCCGGTGACGTTCTGCAGCGGCGTGAACGCGACCCAGTCGGTCAGCCGGTCCATCACCTGGCGGTAGTCGGTGGGGGCGAGATACCCGATCCGCGGCGTCTCTTCGGCGAGCGTCGGGGTCAGCACCGCATCGTAGGTGCCGAACAGCCGCGCGGTGCGCCGGCGAATTCGGCGCAGCCGCATGATCGCCGGCGGGAGCCGGTGCAGGTTTCGGGCGGTGTGCCGTTCCAGGCCGAGCGTGAGGCTGTCCAACCGGGTGCGGTCGAAGGTCTTGCCGAACAGGTGCCGCCCGCTGCGCACCTGGGCCAGCGCCAAAAATCCCCAGTACAGGACGAAATCGTCGACGAAGCTGGCCGGCACCGGGGGCTCGTCGAGGTGCTCGACGCGGTGGCCCAACTCCTCGAGCAGCCCGGCCGATTTCAGCGTCAGCTCCCGCACCTGAGGGCTGCATTCGCGCTGGACCGAGCGGGTCACCACCGCGATCCGCAACCGCTGCCTGCCCGGGCCGGTGACGTCGCCGATCGGCGCCAGTTTCGGGTTGCGCCAAATGCGTTCGGCCTCCCGGTAGAACGCCGCGGTGTCGCGCACCGACCGGGTCAGGACACCGTTGGCGACGATGCCCACCGGCATCCGGCGCAGGTGCGGGTCCAGCGGCAGCCGCCCGCGCGACGGCTTCAGGCCCACGAGGCCGTTGCAGGCCGCGGGAATGCGGATCGATCCGCCCCCGTCGTTGGCGTGGGCGATCGGCACCACGCCCGCGGCGACGAACGCCCCCGAGCCCGACGACGACGCGCCGGCGCTGTAATCGGTGTTCCACGGGTTGCGGACCGGCCCCAGGCGGGGGTGCTCGGCCGACGCGCTGAAACCGAATTCCGACAGCTGCGTCTTGCCGACGGGCGCCAGCCCGGTGGCCAGGAACAGGCGGGTGAACTCGCCGTCGGAGGTGGCGTTCCACGGCGTCCACGCGTCGGTGCCGTGCATCGTCGGCTGGCCGGCGATGTCGACGTTGTCCTTGAGGAACGTCGGCACGCCGTCAAAGAAACCCTGCGCCGGCGCCGCCGTTCGGGCCTGCTGAAAGGCGGCGTAGGCCAGGCCGTTGAGCACCGGGTCGACGGCCTCGGTGCGGGCGATGGCGGCCTCGACCACCTCCGCCCTGCTGACCCAGCCGGCTTGTATCGCGTGGGCGAGGCCGACGGCGTCCAGATCACCGAGGGCGTCGTCGCCGAACGCGTGCACATGTCGCATGGATCGACGCTAACCCGCGAAGGCGCGGGGCTTAGGCCTGGCCCACCTCGAAGCGCACGAACCGCGTGACGCTCACCCCGGCCTCGTCGAGCAGCGCCTTGACCGACTTCTTGCTGTCGGACACCGACGGCTGCTCCAGCAGCACCGCGTCCTTGAAGAAACCGTTCAGCCGGCCCTCGATGATCTTGGGCAGCGCCTGCTCGGGCTTGCCCTCGGCCTTGGCCGTCTCCTCGGCGATGCGGCGCTCGCTGGCCACCACGTCCTCGGGAACGTCCGCACGCGACAGGTAGCGCGCCTTGAGCGCGGCGATCTGCAGCGCGACGGAATGCGCGGCCTCCGCGTCGGAACCGGTGTATTCCACCAGCACACCGACGGCCGGCGGCAGGTCGGCCGCACGCTTGTGCAGGTAGGCCTCGACGGTGCCGTCGAAGAACGCGACGCGGCGCAGCTCGAGCTTCTCGCCGATCTTCGCCGACAGGTCGGCGATGGCCTGCTCGACCGTCTTGCCACCGGTCGTGGCGGCCTTGAGCGCGTCGACGTCGGTGGCCTTGGAGTCGGCGGCCGCGGCGACGATGTCGTCGGCGAGCTTCTGGAACTCGGCGTTCTTGGCGACGAAGTCGGTCTCGGAGTTCAGCTCGATGAGCGCGCCGCCCTTGGTCGCGACCAGACCCTCGGCCGTGGCGCGCTCGGCGCGCTTGCCGACGTCCTTGGCGCCCTTGATGCGCAACGCCTCGACGGCCTTGTCGAAGTCGCCGTCACTCTCGGCCAGCGCGTTCTTGCAGTCGAGCATGCCGGCGCCGGTGAGCTCCCGAAGCTTCTTGACGTCGGCGGCGGTGAAGTTGGCCAATGGTCAACCTTCCTATGAAGGGTCTGTTGTCGATTCGGGTGCGCCCGCGTCGGTGGGGGCGCTGGCGGCAGCGGAGGCCAGCAGTTCCTGCTCCCATTCGGGCAGCGGCTCGGCGGCCAGCGAATCCGAAGCCTCGGGTTTGCCGTCGCCGCGGCCGACCCCGGCGCGGGCCTGCAACCCCTCGGCGACCGCGGAGGCGATCACCTTGGTCAGCAGCGCGGCCGAGCGGATCGCGTCGTCGTTGCCCGGGATCGGGTAGTCGACCTCGTCGGGGTCGCAGTTGGTGTCCAGGATCGCGATGACCGGGATACCAAGCTTGCGGGCCTCGCCGACGGCGATGTGCTCCTTGTTGGTGTCGACGACCCAGATGGCCGAGGGCACCTTGGCCATGTCGCGGATACCGCCCAGGCTGCGCTCCAGCTTGTTCTTCTCCCGGGTCAGCATCAGGATTTCCTTCTTGGTGCGACCCTCGAAGCCGCCGGTCTGCTCCATCGCCTCGAGCTCCTTGAGGCGCTGCAACCGCTTGTGCACGGTCGAGAAGTTGGTGAGCATGCCGCCCAGCCAGCGCTGGTTCACGTACGGCATGCCGACGCGGGTGGCCTCGGCGGCGACCGATTCCTGCGCCTGCTTCTTGGTGCCGACGAACAGCACCGACCCCCCGTGGGCGACGGTCTCCTTGACGAACTCGTACGCCTTGTCGATGAAGGTCAGCGTCTGCTGCAGGTCGATGATGTAGATGCCGTTGCGGTCGGTGAAGATGAACCGCTTCATCTTGGGGTTCCAGCGTCGGGTCTGGTGCCCGAAGTGGGTGCCGCTGTCCAGCAGCTGTTTCATGGTCACGACGGCCATGGTGATGCCATTCCTTTGTTTCGGTTGTCGCCCGGCGTCGGGTGAAGCCGGGCCCTGGCGCCTGCTGCGATGCCGAACCCCTCAGGGGACCGCTCGGCATGCGGTGCGAACTCCTAGTGGTACGGGAGACGCGGTGCAGACGCGCGAAGTCAGCCCGCGAACGAGCTGCGACCAGCAGTTTACACCGACTCAGCAGGTGGTTTTTGCACAGCACCGGGCGGGCTGAGTGGTGTGGGGGCCCGCCCGGCGATGAACTGAGCCGATGCGACGGGTTTTCTGGCCGCTGCTGTGTCTGGCGGTGCTCAGCGCGGCGCCGGCAATTGCGGACGGTCCTCGGCTGGATTGGCCGCTGCGGCCTGCCCCGCCCGTCGCCCGCGGATTCGACGCCCCGGCACCGGACTGGAAGCCCGGGCACCGCGGGGTCGACCTGCCCGGCGCGCCTGGTCAGCGCGTGTACGCCGCGGGCGACGCCACCGTGGTGTTCGCCGGGCAGCTGGCCGGCCGGCCGGTGGTGTCGCTGGCGCACCCGGGCGGGTTGCGGACCAGCTACGAGCCGGTCCGGGCGGCGGTGTCGGTGGGTCAGTCGGTGACCGCGGCGACCGTGATCGGCACGCTGGACGCCGGGCACGCGGGCTGCCCGGCCGCGGCCTGCCTGCACTGGGGCGCGATGTGGGGTCCGGCGTCCGGCGCCCACTACGTCGATCCGGTGGGCCTGGTGAAGTCGACGCCGATCCGGCTCAAGCCGTTGCGGGGCTGAGGTCGCCGCCCGCGCTCAGGCCCGCGGATGCGCCTGATCGTGCACCACCCGCAGCCGGGAGACGGCGACATGGGTGTAGAGCTGCGTGGTCGCCAGGCTGGAATGGCCTAGCAACTCCTGGACCACCCGCAGGTCGGCCCCGCCTTCGAGCAGGTGCGTCGCCGCGCTGTGCCGCAGGCCGTGCGGCCCCATGTCGGGTGCGCCGTCCACCGCCGCGACGGTCTGGTGAACGACGGTGCGGGCCTGGCGCACGTCGAGCCGCCGGCCCCGCGCGCCCAGCAGCAGGGCCCGCCCCGAGGTGGCCGTCGCCAGGGCGGGCCGGCCCTCGTCCAGCCAGGCGCGCAGCGCCTCGGCGGCCGGCGTCCCGAACGGCACCGTGCGCTGCTTGTTGCCCTTGCCGAGCACCCGGATCAGCCGATGGTGGGCGTCCACGTCGTCGATGTCCAGGCCGCACAGCTCGCTCACCCGGATCCCGGTGGCGTACAACATCTCGACGATCAGCCGGTCCCGCAACGCCATCGGATCCCCTTGTTGGGCACCAGATTTCGCGGCGGCCATCGCATCGAGCGCCTGGTCTTGGCGCAGCACCGCCGGCAGGGTGCGGTGCGCCTTCGGCACCTGCAGCCGGGCCGCGGGATCGCCAATCAGCAGGCCGCGCCGCACCGCCCACGCGGTGAAGGCCTTGACCGCCGAGGTGCGACGGGCCAGCGTCGTGCGGGCCGCGCCGGCCGTGGCCGCGGCCGACAACCACGACCGCAACAGAAGCAGGCTCAGCCCGTCGAGCCCGGCGCCGCGGTCCTCGAGGAAAGCGAACAGCGAGCGCAGGTCGCCGAGGTAGGCCCGGCGCGTGTGCGCCGACCGGCCGCATTGCAGCTCCAGGTACTGGTCGAACTCCTCGAGGACGGCCTCCACAGCTGAAACGTTGGCAGGCGCCGCGGGTTTCGCTCAGTCGACGCGCCGCAGCGTGTCCGGGGTGAGATCTTTCAGCTCGGGATACCCGTCGACCGCCATGATCAGGTCGGCTTCGGCCAGCATCATCCGCAGCACGTGCACGATGCCGTCGACCCCGCCGAGCGCCAGCCCGTACGCGTAGGGCCGGCCGATGCCCACCGCGGTCGCGCCCAGCGCGAGCGCCTTGATGATGTCGGCGCCGCTGCGCACGCCGGAGTCGAACAACACCGGAAGGCCGTCGGCCGCCTCGACCACGCCCGGCAGGCAGTCGAGCGCGGGCAGGCCGCCGTTCGCCTGCCGGCCGCCGTGGTTGGAGCAGTAGATGCCGTCGACGCCGCCGTCCTTGGCGCGCCGGGCGTCGTCGGGGTGGCAGATGCCTTTGACGAGCAGCGGCAGATCGGTGAGCGAACGCAGCCAGGGCAGGTCATTCCACGTGAGCGCGTTGCCGAAGAGCTGCACCCAGCGCAGCACGGCGCCCTGCGGGTCCTCCTCGGGCGGGCGTGACAGGCCCGCGCGGAAGACCGGGTCGCTGGTGTAGTTGGCCAGGCAGTGCCCGCGCAGCTGGGGAAAGTTGGAGGCGCTCAGGTCGCGGGGGCGCCAGCCCGTCACCCAGGTGTCGAGGGTGACGACGATGCCCTTGAATCCGGCCGCTTCGGCGCGCTGCACCAGGCTGGCGGCCATCTCGCGGTCGTTGGGCGTGTACAGCTGGAAGAACCCCGGGGTGTCGCCCAGGGCGGCGGCGACGTCTTCCATCGGGTCGACGGTCAGCGTGGAGGCGACCATCGGGACGCCGGTGGCCGCGGCCGCCCGCGCGGTGGCCAGGTCGCCGTGGCCGTCCTGGGCGCAGATGCCGATGACGCCGATGGGCGCCATGAACACCGGTGCCGGCAGCGTCAGGCCGAACAGCTCGACCGACAGGTCGCGTTCGGCGGCGCCGACGAACATGCGCGGGATCAGCCCCCACCGGTCGAAGGCCTCGCAATTGGCCCGCTGGGTGCGCTCGTTGCCGGCGCCACCCGCCACGTAGGACCAGACCGACGGCGGCAGCGCCGTTGCGGCCTTGGCCTCCAGCTCCGCGAAGGCCATCGGGAACTGGGGCACCACTCCGCCCAGCCCGCGCAGGTAGATCTCGTTCTGGTAGTCCCCGAAATGCGCCATGGAAGTAGAGGATGCCAGCCCGCGGTCGGGCCGACGAACCCGCTACGAGGTCCCGGCCTCCGCCTCGGCCAGTTCCTTCTTCCATTGCCGGAAGGTCTCTTCGGTGCGCCCGCGGCGCCAGTAACCGGAGATGGACGACGCCCACCTCGCGTCCACGCCGCGCTCCTTGCGGATGTAGGGCCGCAGGTTGTGCATCACGCTTTGCGCCTCGCCGTGGATGAAGACGTGCACCTGCCCGGGCAGCCACGGCGTGGTGGTGACGGCCTCGATCAGCGGGGCGTGGTCACCGGCGCGGTCCTCGGGGACCAGGTCGGCTCGCCCGCCGCGATACACCCAGTGCACCTCGACGCCCTCCGGCGCGGTCAACCCGATCTCGTCTTCCTGGCCCGCCACCTCGATGAACGCCTTGCCAACCGCGTTGGCGGGCAACGCTTCCAAAGCCGCGGCAATGGCGGGCAGCGCCGACTCGTCACCGGCGAGCAGGTGCCAATCGGCGGCCGGGTCGGGGGTGTAGGCCCCGCCGGGGCCCATCAGGAAGATCCGCTGGCCGGGCTCGGCCGTCGCGGCCCATTGGCCGGCGATGCCGTGCTCGCCGTGCACGACGATGTTCAGGGTGATCTCGCGGGCCGCCGGGTCGACGTGGCGGACCGTCATGGTCCGCACCGACGGCCGCTTCTCGGGGGGCAGGCCGGCGAAGCTGTCCAGGGTCAACGGCTGGGGCAAGGCCTCGACGTCGACGTCGTCGGCGACGAACGCCAACTTGACGTAGGAGTCGGTGAACTTGCTGGGCACGAAGGCGTCGAAGTCCTTGCTGCCCAGCACGACCGCGACCATGTGCGGTGTGAGTTCCTTGGTATCGACAACCTCGAAGCGTTGCAGAGGTCGACCCGCCACTTGTCCTCCTGTTCCCTGCGACCCCCGTCGACTATACGAGTCGCGCCGTCGCCGCAGCTTGGCCGCCGGTGGCCCGGACAAGTCGCCACCTGCCCTCCTGGCGGCGCACCAACCCCGCCAGCTCGAGAATCGCCAGCGGCCCGAGCACCCGCTCGGGCGCCAGCCCCGAGGCGACCGCGAGCTGCTCGACCGTGGCGGCGCCGCGGCCCGGCAGCGCCTCGTAGACCCGGCGCTCGGCGTCGCCGAGCCCGTCGAGCGCCGTCGCCGGGCGCGGTTCCTCGGCCGCCAGTTCGCCGATGCGGCCGATGAGCTCGACGATGTGGTCGGCCCGGGTGACCAGTTCGGCGCCGTCACGCAGCAGCGCGTGGCATCCGGCCGACGCCGATGAGGTCACGGGCCCGGGCACGGCGGCCACCACCCTGCCCAGCGCGCGCGCCCAGGCGGCGGTGTTGGCCGCGCCGCTGCGCAGGCCCGCTTCCACCACCACCGCGGCCCCGGCCACGGCGGCCACCAGGCGATTGCGGGTCAGGAATCGGTGCCGCGCCGGCCGCACACCGGGCGGGTACTCGGTGAAGACCAGCCCGTGTTGGCCGATGCGATGCAGCAGGGCCGAGTGGCCACTGGGATACGGAATGTCGAGCCCGCCGGCGAGAACGGCCACGGTGATTCCGTCGGCGGCCAGCGCCGCCCGGTGCGCGGCGCCGTCGATGCCGTAGGCGCCGCCGGAGACGACGGCCACGTCGCGTTGCACCAGCCCGACCGCCAGGTCGTCGGCCACCCGCTCGCCGTAAGCCGTCGCGGCCCGGGTTCCCACCACCGCGGCCGCGCGGTGCGCGGCCTCGTCGAGCCGGACCGGGCCCTGCGCCCACAACACCAGCGGCGCCCCACCGCGGCCGCGTGCCGGGCCGTTGGCGAACGCGGCGAACGCGAGCACCGGCCACTCGTCGTCGCCGGGCGTGATCAACCGCCCCCCGCGCCCGGCAATCAGGTCCAGATCGGCTGCTGTGCAGTCGATTTCGCGTCTGGCCTCGGTGTGCCGCGCCAGGTCGTCGTCCACGTGCCCGCGGCGGACGCGGTCGGCCGCCTCCACCGGGCCCACGCGTCGCACCAGGGTGGCGAGCTCGGAGCAGGGCGGCTCCGCCACCCGGGACAGGTACGCCCAGGCGCGCAGCGCAGGGTCGTCGACCGCCGTCAGCATCGCCATGCTCCAGGTCCCAAGAATCCACCAAGAATCCGTTGAGCCCCATACGCGAATGTGTTGTCGTGGCCCCCCATTCGCCATTGCGCAGCCGGCGACGAAAGGAGCGAACAATGATCATCTGCCCGCCGACGCGGCTCGCCGCGCCCGCCCGGCCGGTGAACCCGTGGGCGATCACCGCGTTCGCCCTGAGCCTGATCAGCTGGTGCGGCCTGCCGATCCCGATCCTGAGCGGCGTCCTCGCGTGCGTCGCGCTGCGCGACATGGAACGGCGCGGCGAGGCCGGCCGCGCGATGGCGCAGTTCGCGCGGGCCTTCGCCATCCTGGTGACCGTCGCGATCGCGGTCCGGGGCGGCCACAACGACTGGCTGACGAAGGCGTACTGGTGACCGGCGGCCGGCGCTCATCGGTGGGCTCCCGGCTGCCGAAAGCTGAGCGCGGCCGCGACCTCCTCGGGCCCGGGCGCCACCCCGCCCGCCAGGTCGGCCAAAGTCCACGCGACCCGCAGGGTGCGGTCCAGGCCCCGGATGCTGAGCAGGCCACGATCCAGCGCCTGTTGCAGCGGGGTCATCGCGGCGGTGCCGGGACGGAACTTGCGGCGCAGCAGCGCCCCGCTGACCTCCGCGTTGGTACGAAACCCGTGCGGTAGCCACCGCGCGGCCGCGGCCGCGCGGGCCTGGGCCACCCGATGGCGGACCTGCGCCGTCGACTCGGCTTGGCCACCCGAGAACGCGCCCGCGCGCACCCCGTGCATTTCCACCCGCAGGACTGCATGTGTGCGGCGGCGGTCAAGCGCCGCTACCTGGGCAAGCTGTCCGGGCCCCTGATGGACCGGGTGGACCTGCGGGT
>NZ_LZIZ01000165.1:0-35902 GCF_001666915.1 Mycobacterium sp. E3339
GCCTGGCGCTCACCCGCGCCGACGCGGCCGCCCAAACCGCGCTCACGGTGCTGTTGTTCACCAGCCTGGCGGTCGCGATCAGCGTACAGGTGCTCGCCGATCCGCTGGCCGGCCTGCTCGACCGGCTGGCGTTCTCGAAATCGCCTGCGCTACGCGAGGATCGGGCGGCGCTGCGGAACACCGGCGCGGCGCTGCCGTTGCGGTCGGTGGACCCGCTCGACCACGTCGACGACGCGGCGTTCGCGCGGCTCACCCGGCGCGCCCTGGGTCACTACGGCGACCTGAGCAAGCTGGTGGCCAGCCCGTTGACCGCGCTGCCCGTCATCGACGAGCGGCTCGCCGCCCGGGGCGCGCCCGACCATCCGCTGGAGCGGGCCAACGAACTCAAAGCGGTGCTGGCCGAGGCGGTCGGGCGGCTCAAGCCGCGCGACGCCGGCGATTTCGGCACCACCGAACAGTGGCGGCACTACAACTCGCTGTACTTCCCCTACGTCGTCGGCGTGCGCGCGTACGCGCAAAACGCCACCGCCGCCGGGCTTGATCCGATCGCGCGGCAAGCCTGGCAGTGGTTGGTCACCGAGGTCCCGCAGCGCTCGCTGCACAACTGGCAGAACGCCGCCGCCCGGCTGATCGCCGCGGACCTGCGCGGCCGGGTCGCGGTGAGCACCGACCGGCCCCTGTGACTGCTGGGGCGGGTGAGCGCCAGGCTGGCGTCTGTCGAATAACAATTGCGATTCGGGCCCGCAAATGGGAATAGCCGGTCGAACTCGCTGGTCGTTGTATCTGTGGCAGTAGTTGGCAGTGCCACGAGTCGATATGGCAGTGCGCCGGCGGCACGCTGAACTTCGACCCAATTCGCCATCGCGAGGAGTAATCACATGATGTATGCATCTGGCGCACCCGGTCTGGCAACCCGCCCCCTGTACGACGCCACCGACTCGCTGCTGCGTTTCGCCATGCGCGCCGACGCGACGCTGACGGGGCTGTGCGGTTTGGCCATCGCCTTTCTCGCCGACCCGCTTTCGTCGCTGACGGGCCTGACGTCGCTGCAGGAGTACAGCCTGGGCGCCCTCTTCGTGCTCAGCGGCCTGGCCGTGTTCCTCGTCGCGGCGGCGCCGAACCTGCGCCGCGTCGGCATCGGGGTCATCGTGGCCAACATCGTGTTCACGCTGGCGGCGGTCGTGGCCGCGGGCGTGCTGCCGCTGTCCGCCACCGGGGTCGCCGCCACGCTGGCCGTCGGCGTGTACACCGCGGCGTTCGCCGGCCTGCAATACCTGGGGGTGCGCCGCCTCGAGACGGCGTGACCGCTAGAGCTTGCGCAACCGGAGCCGGTTGATGGAGTGGTCGGCATCCTTGCGCAGCACCAGGGTGGCCCGCGGCCGGGTCGGCAGAATGTTCTCGACCAGGTTGGGACGGTTGATGGACCGCCAGATCTCGCGCGCGGCCGCGACGGCCTTGGTGTCGCCCAGGGCCGAGTAGTGGTGGAAGTGTGATTCCGGGTCGGCGAAGGCCGTCCCGCGCAGTGACAGGAATCGCGACACGTACCACTGCTCGATGTCCTCGATGCGCGCGTCCACGTACAGCGAGAAGTCGAACAGGTCCGACACCATCAGGGTCGGACCGGTCTGCAGCACGTTGAGACCCTCGAGAATCAAGATGTCCGGATGCCGGACGACGTGCTTGGCCCCGGGGATGATGTCGTATTTGAGGTGCGAGTAGACCGGCGCGCACGCGTAGTCGGAACCGGATTTCACCAAGGTGACGAACCGCATCAGCGCCCTGCGGTTGTAGCTCTCCGGAAAACCCTTGCGATGCATCAGGTTTCGCCGATCGAGTTCGGCGTTCGGGTACAGGAATCCGTCGGTGGTCACCAGGTCCACCCGTGGGTGGTGATCCCAGCGGGCCAGTAGGGCCTGCAGCACACGGGCGGTGGTCGACTTGCCCACCGCGACGCTGCCGGCCACGCCGATCACGAAGGGCACCGGCCGATCCGGGTTTTGTTGCGGCTCGCCCAGGAACTCGGCGGTGGCGGCAAACAACCGCTGACGCGCGGCGACCTGAAGGTGGATGAGCCGGGCCAGCGGCAGATAGACCTCTTCGACTTCGAGCAGGTCGATCTGCTCGCCGAGTCCGCGCAGGCCAACGAGTTCTTCCTCGGTGAGGGCCAGCGGCGTCGACATGCGAAGCGCGCGCCATTGCTTTCGGTCGAACTCCACATAGGGGCTCGGCTCGCTAAGCCGCGGCATAGTGCAAGTGTTGCAGGGGCGGACGCGCCCCCGACGGCTGGGCTGGCTAAACCCTGGCTGGATAGACTGGCGCCCGTGACTGCTGCACCCGACGCCCGCCCGTCCACCTCCGTGATGTCCGCCCCGCTCGCCGAGGTCGACCCCGACATCGCCGAACTGCTCGGCAAAGAACTGGGCCGCCAGCGCGACACCCTGGAGATGATCGCCTCGGAGAACTTCGTGCCGCGCTCGGTGCTGCAGGCCCAGGGCAGCGTGCTGACCAACAAGTACGCCGAGGGCCTGCCCGGCCGGCGCTACTACGGCGGTTGCGAGTATGTCGACGTCGTGGAGAACATCGCCCGCGACCGGGCGAAGGCGCTCTTCGGCGCCGACTTCGCCAACGTGCAGCCGCATTCGGGCGCCCAGGCCAACGCCGCCGTGCTGCACGCGCTGATGACGCCGGGGGAGCGGCTGCTCGGCCTGGACCTCGCCAACGGCGGCCACCTGACGCACGGGATGAAGCTGAACTTCTCCGGCAAGCTCTACGAAACCGGCTTCTACGGTGTCGATCCCACGACGCACCTGGTGGACATGGACGCGGTCCGGGCCAAGGCCCTCGAGTTCCGCCCGAAGGTCATCATCGCCGGGTGGTCGGCCTACCCGCGCATCCTGGACTTCGCGGCGTTCGCCTCGATCGCCGAGGAGGTCGACGCCAAGCTGTGGGTGGACATGGCGCACTTCGCGGGCCTGGTCGCGGCGGGACTGCATCCCTCACCGGTGCCGCACGCCGACGTGGTGTCCACGACCGTGCACAAGACGCTCGGTGGGCCGCGGTCCGGCCTGATCCTGGGCAAGCAGGAGTACGCCAAGTCCATCAACTCCGCGGTGTTCCCCGGCCAGCAGGGCGGTCCGCTGATGCACGTCATCGCGGGCAAGGCGGTCGCACTGAAGATCGCCGGCACCCCCGAATTCGCCGACCGCCAGCAGCGCACCCTGTCCGGCGCCCGGATCATCGCCGACCGGCTGACCGCCCCCGACGTGACCAAGGCCGGGGTGTCGGTGGTCAGCGGCGGCACCGACGTCCACCTGGTGCTGGTGGACCTGCGCGATTCCCCGCTGGACGGCCAGGCCGCCGAGGACCTGCTCCACGAGATCGGCATCACGGTCAACCGCAACGCGGTGCCCAACGACCCGCGGCCGCCGATGGTGACGTCGGGCCTGCGGGTGGGGACGCCGGCGCTGGCCACCCGCGGCTTCGGGGACGCGGAGTTCACCGAGGTCGCCGACGTCATCGCCACCGCCCTGGCGGCGGGCACGTCGGCGGATCTGTCCGCGCTGCGCCAGCGGGTGACGCGGCTGGCCCGCGACTTCCCGCTCTACGACGGTCTCGAGGAGTGGACGTTGGTCGACCGCTGACCGCGGAGGACCAAAGTCACCAGTTGGCGCGACACGGGCCGGGCAATTTCACACACCTGTGTACGCGAGTTACAGTAACCGCATGGCACAGAAACCTGTCGCTAACGCGCTGACCCTGGAACTCGAGCCGGTGTGCGAGGCCAACATGGACCGCCACCTCAACACCGAGGAACTCTGGTTCGCTCACGACTACGTGCCGTTCGACCGGGGCGAGAACTTCGCGTTCCTCGGCGGACGTGACTGGGACCCGTCCGACGCGACGCTGCCCCGGGAGTACACGGACGCCTGCGAGATCCTCCTGCTGCTCAAGGACAACCTGGCCGGCCACCACCGCGAGCTCGTCGAGCACTTCATCCTCGAGGACTGGTGGGGCCGCTGGCTGGGCCGGTGGACCGCGGAGGAGCACCTGCACGCCATCGCGTTGCGCGAGTACCTGGTGGTGACCCGCGAGGTCGACCCCACCGCCAACGAGGAGGCCCGGGTCCAATACGTCATGAAGGGCTACCGCGCCGACACCTACTCGCAGGTGGAGACCCTGGTGTACATGGCGTTCACCGAACGCACGCACGCCGTCTTCTGCGAGAACCTGGCCGCCAAGCTCGAGGAGCCCATCCTGGCCGGGCTCATCGACCGGATCGCCCGCGACGAGCGGCGGCACGAACTGTTCTTCTCCAACCTCGTCGAGCACTGCCTGTCCTACACCCGCGACGAGACCATCGCGGCGATCGCGGCCCGCGCGGCCGAGCTGCAGGTGCCCGGCGCCGACATCGACGCGTATCGGGACAAGCTGCGCAACGTCGCCGACGCGGGCATCTTCGACCAACAGCAGCTGCGGCAGGCGATCTCGGATCGCATCACCGCGTGGGGTGTGGCCGACGAGCCCGCCCTCAAGCAGTTCGTCATCGGCTAACCGATTGCCGCGCGCGACCATGCGTCGGCGCGCCTGCGCTGCTGCAAAGCGGCGACGAGAGTAGCGTCGATCTCGATGGTCAGCGTCATGCTCTGCTGCCAGGGCGGCACCTCCCGTCACCACAACGGAAGGACCGGCCCCGGTCCTGGTGTCGCAGTTCCCGCCGACATGCCTGTGCGGGTCCGCGCGGGCTCATCCCGCTCGAGGAGCGCTACGTGACCGAAATCCGGACCTACGTGATCGACACTTCCGTGCTGCTGTCCGACCCGTGGGCCTGCAGCCGGTTCGCCGAGCACGAGGTGGTGGTACCGCTGGTGGTGATCAGCGAACTGGAGGCCAAACGGCATCACCACGAGCTGGGGTGGTTCGCGCGCCAGGCGTTGCGGCTGTTCGACGATCTCCGGCTGGTGCACGGACGGCTCGATCAGCCCATTCCCGTTGGGGCGCAAGGCGGTACGCTGCACGTAGAGCTCAACCACACCGACCCCGCGGTGCTGCCCGCCGGTTTCCGCAGCGACAACAACGACTGCCGGATCCTCAGTTGCGCCGCCAACCTCGCCGCCGAAGGCAAGCGAGTCACGTTGGTCAGCAAGGACATTCCGCTTCGCGTCAAGGCCGCCGCGGTCGGCCTGGCCGCCGACGAGTACCACGCGCAGGACGTGGTGGCTTCCGGGTGGTCGGGGATGCGCGAGATCGAGACCGCCACCGAGGACATCGACGCGCTGTTCGCCGAGGGCGAGATCGACCTGGCCGAAGCGCGAGACCTGCCCTGCCACACCGGCATTCGGCTGCTCGGCGGCAGCTCGCACGCGCTGGGCCGGGTGAACGCCGACAAGCGCGTCCAGCTCGTTCGCGGCGACCGCGAGGCCTTCGGCCTGCGGGGCCGGTCCGCCGAGCAGCGGGTCGCGCTCGACCTGCTGCTCGACGAGTCGGTGGGCATCGTGTCGCTGGGCGGTAAGGCCGGCACCGGCAAGTCGGCCCTGGCCTTGTGCGCAGGCCTGGAGGCCGTGCTCGAGCGGCGGACCCAGCGCAAGGTGGTGGTCTTCCGCCCGCTCTACGCCGTCGGCGGCCAGGAGCTGGGTTACCTGCCCGGCAGCGAGAGCGAGAAGATGGGGCCCTGGGCGCAGGCGGTCTTCGACACGCTCGAGGGCCTGGCCAGCCCGGCCGTGCTCGAGGAGGTGCTCTCCCGCGGCATGCTCGAGGTGCTGCCGCTGACCCACATCCGGGGCCGGTCGCTGCACGACTCCTTCGTCATCGTCGACGAGGCCCAATCCCTGGAACGCAACGTCCTGCTGACGGTGCTGTCGCGGCTGGGCGCCGGGTCGCGGGTGGTGCTGACGCACGACATCGCCCAGCGCGACAACCTGCGCGTCGGCCGGCACGACGGCGTGGCCGCGGTGATCGAGAAGCTCAAGGGCCACCCGCTGTTCGCCCACATCACCCTGCTGCGCAGCGAACGGTCGCCGATCGCCGCGCTGGTCACCGAGATGCTCGAGGAGATCGCCGGGCCGCAGTGAGCGCGCCCAGGCGTGGATCTGCGGGGTATCCACGGCTTTCAGCGTGCGGGCAGGGCGCGAAAGTCGCGGCGAACCCGCCCTGAGGGCACGCGCGAGGCCGTGAGCGCACGCCGCGCAGGTAAACTTCGACGGTGCCGAAGAGACCCGACAGCCAGGCCTGGCGCTATTGGCGCACGGTCATCGGCGTCGTCGCGGCGGCCGCGGTGCTGGTGATCGGCGGCCTGACGGGTCACGTCACGCGCGCCGACAATCTCAGCTGCTCGGTGGTCAAGTGTGTGGCGCTGACCTTCGACGACGGACCCAGCCCATTCGACGGCCGGTTACTGCAGATTCTGAAGGACAACGACGCCAAGGCGACGTTCTTTGAGATCGGCAACAAGGTGGCGGCGAACCCGGCGGGGTCCAAGCAAGTGGCTGATGCGGGCATGGAGATCGGCAGCCACACCTGGGAACACCCCAACATGGCGACGATCCCGCCGGAGGACATCGCGCCGGAGTTCGCCAAGGCCAACGACGCGATCAACGCGGCCACCGGGCGGACGCCTACGCTGTACCGCCCCGCGGGCGGACTGTCCACCGATGCGGTCCGGCAGACCGCGGCCAAGTTCGGACTGGCCGAAATACTCTGGGACGTCATCCCTTTCGACTGGGCCAACGACTCGAACACGGCGGCAACAAGGTACATGTTGATGACGTACATCAAGCCCGGTTCGGTGGTGCTGTTCCACGACACCTACTCGAGCACCGTCGATCTGGTCTACCAGTTCCTCCCGGTGCTCAAGGCCAACGGTTATCGGATGGTGACGGTCAGCGAGCTGCTGGGGCCGCGCGCGCCCGGCAGCAGCTACGGCGGCCGCGAGAACGGGTCGCCCGCAAATCAATTGCACGACATCCCGGCCGGCGACATCCCGACGCTGCCCAACACCCCCTCACCCAAGCCGATGCCCAACTTCCCGATCACCGACATCCCGGGCCAGAACTCGGGCGGGCCGAACGACGGTGCCTAACACAGGCTTTGCGGACCGGGCGGCCGACTGGCTTCGGAATCGGCGGCCCACCCCCGCCCCCGGCCAGCCAAAGTCTTTCCGGCGGTTGGCGATCCAATACGGGGCCGATCTCGCGCTATCCTATTTTCTGGCCGTGATCGAGGCGGCCGCAATCTTGATACCGCTGCGCGGCCACACGTCCATCGGGGACAACGCCGACTTCGCGAAGACCAATACGGCGGCGGTGTTGATCCTCGTCTCGCTGAGCATCATCGGCGTCGCCAGTGCCGGGATCGCGAGCGCGGCCCCGACGCTGCGTTGGTATGCCGCAGGCGCCGAACCCGACCAGGCGCAGCGCGAGGCCGCGGTGAAGCTGCCCGGCCGGCAATCGGCGATCCTGTTCGGCGCCTGGGCCATCAGCGGCACCGTGTTCATGCTGCTCAACATGCGTGGCGGGGCGCAGCTGCTGCTGCCCGTGGCCCTCGGCGTGGTCCTCGGCGGGCCGGCCTCGGCCGGCACGGCGATGCTGCTGGCGCAGCGCGTCCTGCGTCCCGTCATGCGCGCCGCCACGCTGGGCTGTGAGCCGCGGCTGGCCGTGCCCGGCGTGTACGCGCGGCTGGTCCTGCTCTGGTTCATGTGCAGCGCCTTCCCCATCGGCGTGATCGCGACGCTGGTCGTCCTGCGCTCGTACGGCTGGCTGATCGAGCGATCCACGTCGCTCGATGTGCCGATCCTGGTGGTGTCGCTGGCGGCGCTGGTGCTCGGAATGCCGACCATGATCTTGACCTCGCGATCCATCTCGGACCCGCTCGGCGAGATCGTCGACGCGATGGCGGAGGTCGAACACGGCCGCATGGGGACCTACGTCGGGGCCTACGAGCGTTCTCAAATCGGGCGGCTGCAAACGGGTTTCAATCGCATGGTGGCCGGGCTGGCCGAGCGGGACCGGGTGCGCGACCTCTTCGGGCGCCACGTCGGAACCGACGTCGCCCACCGTGCCATCGAGGAGGGCGCGTCGCTGTCGGGAGACGTCGTCGAGGCGGCGATCCTCTACATCGACCTGGTGGGCTCCACGCAGCTGGCGGAAAGCCGTCCGCCGCAAGAGGTTGCCGAAGTGCTCAACGATTTCTTTCGCCTAGTCGTCAACGCCGTCGACGAACACCACGGGCTGATCAACAAATTCGCCGGCGATGCGGCGCTGGCCGTCTTCGGGGCGCCGTTGCAGACCGGCGAGCCGGCGTCGGCGGCGCTGGCGACCGCGCGCGCCCTGGGCACCCAACTGCGCCGGCTGCCGGTCGACTTCGGCATCGGCGTATCGGCGGGGCGGGTGTTCGCCGGCAACATCGGCGCCGAAAACCGTTACGAGTACACGGTGATCGGCGACGCGGTCAACGAGGCCGCGAGGCTGGCCGACCTGGCCAAGACCGCCGACCGGCGCATCCTGTGCTCGGCGGCCGCCATCGAGCGGGCCGACGAATCCGAGGGAACGCATTGGGCGGAGTGCTATTCCACCGTGTTGCGGGGGCGCTCCGAAGCCACCCACGTCTCGGCGCCGGCGTAGGCCGCGTCAGGACTTGCCGACCTTCAGCGCGGCGATGATCCGGCCGATGATGTCCGCCGACTGGGCGTCCCCGATCGGGGTGCTGCCGATGAAGACGGTGACCGGCTTGGTGTCGACGGCGATGACGGTGACCGAGTCGCCCTTGACGCCGCGGGAGGTGTCGGCGATCGTGATGTCGCCGTCGACGCGGGCCGCCTTGGTGCCGTCAACGGTGATCGACGACGTCTTCGTCCGGCCCAGCGTGGGCGTCGCGTTCGCATAGCCGGGCCCGTTGGCAATGCACTGCAACAACTTCGACGCCTGCGCTGAAACATCCATGCTGGCGACGAAGTTCGTGACGCCGACCTCGGCCGTCATCATCCACTGACTGGCCCCCGGCACCTCCTGGGCGACGCCGACCGCGCCGATCAGGTTCGGGTTCTGGTCGTCGGAGAACAGCTGCCAGTTGGGCGGCACCGCCGAGGCCGGGAACGACAGCTTGCCCGCGGCGATCGAGTCGGTCCGGGGGATCTCACCGCCGGACACGTTCGGGGTGCAATCGCTGGCGGTCTGCTGGCCCCTCGGTTGGCTGCTGGTGGTGGTGCTCGACGACGAGGGTACGGCGGTCGACGGCTTGCCGTGGTTACCCCCGCGCATCACGATCAGCGTGGCCACCAGCGCGATGACGGCCAGCACGACGAGCCCCGCGATGATCAACCAGGGCAGCTTCGACCCGGGCCCACGCGGTGGCGGCCCGGGCGGATATCCGGGCGGGAACTGCTGTCCCGCTTGCGGATACGGCGGATAGTACGGACCGGTCGGCGGGGGCGGGTATTGGCCGCCCGGGTATTGGCCGCCCTGCGGCGGGCCGCCCCAATAGGGCTGTTGCCCATAGGGGTTTCCGTAGGGCTCCTGGCCGTAGGGGCCGCCCGGAGGGGTCGTCATCGCTGAACCACCTCGCCTACTTCGCCGGCTTGACCTTGGCCATCGCCAAGACGTCCAGCCTGCGGTCGAGTTCCTCTTCCGAGAGCTTTTCACCGATCAGGCCGCGATCGATCACGGTCTGGCGAATGGTCTTGCGCTCCTTGAGGGCTTGCTTGGCCACCGCGGCGGCCTCCTCGTAGCCGATCGCCGAGTTCAACGGCGTCACGATCGACGGCGACGACTCGGCCAGCTCCCGCAGGTGCTCGACGTTGGCCTTGAGCCCGACGATGCAGCGCTCCGCGAACAGCCGCGACACGTTGGTCAGCAGCTTGAACGACTCGAGGATGTTGCGCGCCATCATCGGGATGTAGACGTTCAGCTCGAACGCGCCACTCAAGCCGCCGACGGCGACGGCCGCGTCGTTGCCGATCACCTGCGCGGCCACCTGCGTAACCGCCTCGGGGAGAACGGGGTTCACCTTGCCCGGCATGATCGAGCTGCCCGGTTGCAGGTCCGGCAGCTGGATCTCGGCCAGGCCGGTGAGCGGGCCCGACCCCATCCAGCGGACGTCGTTGGCGATCTTGGTCAGCGACACCGCGATGGTGCGCAGCGCGCCGGACGCCTCGACCAGGCCGTCACGGGTCGCCTGGGCCTCGAAAGAGTTGGCGGCCGTGCGCAATTCGTTCAGGCCGGTGGAGGCGATCAGCGTCTCGACCACCTTGGCGCCGAAGCCGTCCGGGGCGTTGAGGCCGGTGCCCACCGCGGTCCCGCCGATCGCCAGCTCGCCCAGCCGCGGCAGCGTGGCGCGCACCCGCTCGATGCCCGCCTCGATCTGCCGGGCGTAGCCGCTGAATTCCTGGCCGAGCGTCACCGGAACGGCGTCCATCAGGTGCGTGCGGCCCGACTTGACCACCGTGTGCCACTCGCGGGCCTTGCTCTCCAGCGCTTCGTGCAGCACCTCCAGCGCCGGGATCAGGTGCCGCACCGCGGCCTCGGTGGCCGCGATGTGGGTCGCGGTCGGGAACGTGTCGTTGGACGACTGCGACATGTTGACGTCGTCGTTCGGGTGCACTTGAACAGGAGGGGTCGCCGTGGCCGCGATGCTCGCGATCACCTCGTTGGTGTTCATGTTCGAGCTGGTGCCCGACCCGGTCTGGAAGACGTCGATGGGGAATTGGTCGTCGTGTTGGCCGTCGGCGATCTCGGCCGCCGCGGCGATGATCGCGTCGGCCTTCTCCGGGGCCAGCAGCCCGAGGTCCTTGTTGACTTGCGCGCACGCGCCCTTCAGGAGGCCCAGCGCGCGGATCTGGGTGCGTTCCAGGCCCCGTCCCGAGATGGGGAAGTTCTCCACCGCGCGCTGGGTTTGCGCGCGCCACAACGCTTTTGCGGGTACCCGGACCTCGCCCATGGTGTCGTGTTCGATGCGGTATTCGGTGTCGTTGGCATCAGAGGCCATAGATAGCAGTCCTTGTCTTTAAAGCGTGGTTCCGGGTTTAGGGCAGGGGATAGGCGGCGGTGCTGTCGCCGGTGAAGTCGATGGCGGAGTATTCGTTGAGCTTCGAGAGCCGGTGGTAGGCCTCGATCATGCGCACGGTGCCCGATTTCGACCGCATGACGATCGACTGGGTGGTGCAGCCGCCGGGGTAGTACTGCACGCCCTTGAGCAGGTCGCCGTTGGTCACCCCGGTGGCGCAGAAGAAGACGTTCTCGCCCGACACCAAGTCTTCGGTGGTCAGCACCCGGTCGACGTCGTGGCCGGCGTCGATCGCCTTCTGGCGTTCCTCGTCGTCCTTCGGCGCCAGCTGGGCCTGGATGGCCCCACCCATGCACCGGATCGCGGCGGCGGCGATGATTCCCTCTGGCGTGCCGCCGATGCCGGCCAGCATGTCGGTGCCGGACAGGTAGCGGCACGCCGAGATGGCGCCGGCGACGTCGCCGTCGGTGATCAACCGGATCCGGGCACCGGTCGCCCGGACGTCCTCGATCAGCTGCGCGTGCCGAGGCCGGTCCAGGATGCACACGGTCATGTCGCGCACCGACAGCGCCTTAACCTTCGCGACGGCCTTGATGTTCTCGGCGATGGGCGCGGTGATGTCGAGCACGTCGGCGGCCTCGGGGCCGACGGCGATCTTGTTCATGTAGAACACCGCCGACGGGTCGAACATCGCGCCCCGGTCGGCCACCGCCAACACCGAGATCGCGTTCGGCATGCCCTTGCTCATCAGCGTGGTGCCGTCGATCGGGTCGACGGCGAAGTCGCATTCCGGGCCGTCGCCGTTGCCGACCTCCTCGCCGTTGTAGAGCATGGGCGCGTGGTCCTTCTCGCCCTCGCCGATGACCACCACGCCGCGCATCGACACCGTGTTGACCAGCTCACGCATGGCGTCGACGGCCGCGCCGTCGCCGCCCTCCTTGTCGCCGCGCCCCACCCAGCGGCCGGCGGCCATGGCACCGGCCTCGGTCACCCGGACCAGTTCCAGCGCCAGGTTGCGATCCGGGGCCTCACCCCGGGGCCGTCCAGGTGGGCGGTTGCCCTCAACTGTCATAGTTGGTGATTGTCCCAGAAGGGGATCGGTCCGCTGGAACTGGGATACTCGGGGGATGACCGAAGAGCCGTCGCCGAATGCCGAGGTAGCCGGGGAGCCGGCGCCGGCGGCCGGGCCGGCCCGGGGACCCGTCTCGAGGCCGGCCAAACCGCGGTTGCTGCAGGACGGCCGCGACATGTTCTGGTCGCTGATGCCGCTGGTGCTGGGCTGCATCCTGCTGGCCGGCCTGGTGGGCATGTGCTCGTTCCAGCCCGGCAGCCACCGGGGCGCCGTCCCGTCCTACGACGCGGCGGCGGCCCTGCGGGCCGATGCCACGACGCTCGGCTTCCCCATCCGGCTGCCCAAGCTGCCCGCCGGCTGGCAGGCCAACTCCGGCAGCCGCGGCGGCATCCAGGGCGGCCGCGTCGACCCGGCGACCGGTCAACGGCTGAACGCGCCCACCTCGGTCGTCGGCTACCTCAGCCCGACCGGCATGTATCTGAGCCTGACGCAGAGCAACGCCGACGAGGACAAGCTGGTGGGCTCGATCCACTCGTCGGCGTATCCCGCCGGGACGGTCGACGTCGCCGGGACCAGCTGGGTCGTCTACAACGGCACCGGCCAAAGCGGGGCGGACGCCGAGCCGGTGTGGACCACCCGGCTTTCCGGCGGATCCGGGGCCACCCAAATCGCCATAACCGGCGCCGGAAACACCGACCAATTCCGTACGCTGGCTTCGGCGACGCAATCGCAACCGCCGTTACCCGCGCGCTGAAGGAAGGCCGAGCGTGACTGCACCCCAGGCGGATCTGTCCGGATGGTCGGCCGCGCCGTTCACCGGTGGCGGCTACACCCATGACGTCTACCGCAAGGGCAGCGGCCCCGGGGTGGTGCTGATTCCCGAGATACCCGGGATCCATCCCGGTGTGCTGGCCCTGGGCAATCACCTGGTGGACAAAGGCTTCACCGTCGCCATGCCGTCGCTGTTCGGTGAGCCGGGCAAGCCGAAGACGGTCGGCTACATCGCCGCCACCATCAGCCGGGCTTGCGTGGCAAGGGAATTCGCGGCGTTTGCGACCAACAAGCAGCGGCCGGTGTCGTTGTTCCTGCGCGCGCTGGCACGCGACCTCAACGCGTCGACGCCGGGCAAGGGCGTGGGCGTGATCGGCCAATGCTTCACGGGCGGTTTCGCGTTGGCCGCCGCGGTCGACGACAGCGTGCTGGCCCCGGTGCTGTCGCAGCCGTCGGTGCCGCTGCCGCTGGGCCGTGCCCGGCGCCGCGACCCGGGGGTCAGCGAGTCCGAGCTGAACGCGGTGGCCGCGCGCGCCAACAACGACGGCCTGTGCGCGATGGGCCTGCGGTTCAGCGAGGACCCGGCCGTGCCGGCCGAACGGTTCGCAGCGCTCAAGGAGCGGCTGGGCGACGCTTTCGAGGTGATCGAAATCGATTCGCGGCCCGGCAACGAATACGGCTTCGGCAAGACGGCGCATTCGGTGCTGACCGACGAGGTCCGCGAAGTCGACGGCCAGCCGGCTTACGAGGCCCGCGAGCGGGTAGTCGAGTTCCTCACCCAGCGTCTTGGTTGACCGGGCATGACGACGACGATCAACGACCGGGTGGTCGAGACCACGTTCGGCCCCGTCCGCGGCACGGACGACGGGCGCGTCAGCGCGTGGAAGGGCATTCGGTACGCCGCCGCGCCCGTCGGCGACCTGCGTTTCCGGGCGCCGCAGCCGCCCGAGCGGTGGACCAAGGTCGCCGACGCCACCCGCTACGGTCCGGCCTGCCCGCAGCCGGTCTTCCCCAACATGCCGCTCGACCTGGGCGCGCCGCAGGGCGAAGACTGCCTGCGGCTGAACGTCTGGGCGCCGTCCGGCACGCATGCCGGTGATGGCAAACCCGTGATGGTATGGCTGCACGGCGGCGCCTACGTCCTGGGATCCGGCAGCCAGGCGCTGTACGACGGGCGGCGGCTGGTCGGCACCGGCGAGGTCATCGTGGTCACGGTGAATTATCGGGTGGGAGCGCTCGGTTTCATGGACCTGTCGTCGTTTTCGACGTCGCGGCGGCGGTTCGACACCAATGTCGGGTTGCGCGACGTGCTGGCGGCACTGAGCTGGGTGCGCGACAACATCGCGGCATTCGGCGGCGATCCCCGCAACGTGACGCTGTTCGGCGAATCGGCGGGTGCTGGGATTGTGACGACCCTGCTTGCCAGCCCGTCCGCTGACGGACTCTTCGCCCGCGCGATCGCCCAAAGTTCGCCGGCCACATCGGTATACGATCGGCGCAGGGCTGAGCGCGTCGCCGAAACCGTCCTCGACAGGCTTGACGTCGACGCGGACCGACTGCCCGACGTACCGACCGCGGTGCTGCTCGCCGCGTCTCAAGAGGTCTTCGACGAAGTGCCCGTGCGTAATCCAGGGCTGCTCGCGTTCGTCCCGATCATCGACGGCGAGCTGCTGGACGACTACCCGGTCAAGCGCGTGCAGGAGGGCCGTTCGCTGCCGGTCCCGTTGATCATCGGGACCAACAAGCACGAGGCGGCGCTCTTCCGGTTGATGCGTTCGCGGCTGATGCCGATCACGCCCCGCGCGATCACGTCGATGTTCGATCAGATCGCCGCCGAACAACCGGACCTGCAATTGCCCACCGACGAACAGATCGGATCGACGTATTCGGGGTTGCGGCGCAGGGCTAGAAGCCTGAGCATCGCAACCGATGTCGGATTCCGGATGCCTTCGGTCTGGCTGGCCGAGGGCCACGCCCGGGTGGCGCCGGTGTACCTGTACCGGTTCGATTATGCGACCCCGCTGCTGAAGCTGCTGCTGGTCAACGCCGCGCACGCCACCGAATTGCCTTACGTCTGGGGCAATCTCGGAATGCCGAAGGATCCGACGTTGAAGCTGGGCGGCGCCAAGACCGCCACGGCGGTCTCCAAGAGGATGCGGACGCGGTGGATCAACTTCGCCGCGCGGTCAAAGCCCGCGGGCTCGGACGGCGAACCGGACTGGCGTCCCTACCGGGAGGCGGATCGCGCGTGCCTGATCATCGACAAGCGCGACGCCGTCGCGAGCGACGTCGATGCGAACATCCGCGCGGCCTGGGGTAGCGAGATGGTGGGCTTCCGCTAGCGCGGGCCCTACTCGGCGACTGACGGCGCGGCGCCCGAATTCGCCCGCCGGCGAAGCCAATTGCGGCGCACGGGCTGCTCGTCCTGGGCGTCGAATTCGGCTCCTCTGAACACGACCAGGTACACCTCGACGGTGGTCACGATCAGGATCATCAACACTGGCCCGATGACGATGCCCCAGGGCCCGAACATGGCGATGCCCGAGAACACCGACAGCAGCATCAGCGCCGGGTTCAGCCGGGCGTCGCGCGGAACCAGGATGGGGCGCAGGAAGTTGTCGATGTTGGTCACGACGACGAGGTGCCAGAGGACGACGAACGCGCCACCGACGATGTTGCCGTAGAGGATCATTCCGATGCCGAAGGGGATGGTCACGATCCCACCGCCCAGCGGAATGATCGACAACGCCGTCAGCAGCACGGCGAAAATGAAGAAGCCGTGGTGAAAGCCCGCGACATAGATGGACGCGGCGCCCGCGACACCCTGACACAGCGCTATCACGAATTGGCCGCTGACGGTGCCGCGCACCATCGCTCCGGCCTTGCGCAGGTAGAGGTCCGTGACCTCGTCGCCGAGCGGGTTGAGGTCGGCGACCAGCTTTCGGATCCGCTCGCGGTGCACCAGCAGCGCGACGAACACGTACAGGAAGATGATGGCCGACGTCACGGCGCCCGCGACGCCGCCGAGTGCGCCCTGCAAGAAATGCAGGGCCCATTGACCGACATTGCGACCCACCGTGACCATCGCCTTGCGCAGCGAGTCCGAGGTTACGGTCATGTGCGCGAAGGGAAGTCGAGACAGCAGCTCGTTCACCGCGTGCAGGGTGCGGTCGCCGAGCCCGCTCAGGTCCGTCGTCTTCACCCACTCGGTGATGCTGTCGATCATGCGGGAGATTTGGACGATCGCTAGGACCACCAGGAGCGTGACCGGCACGATCACGACCGCGAGCGCGGACAACAGGGTGCAGGTCACCGCCAGGGGAGCGCCCATGCGCCGGCCGAACCAGTTGAACAGCGGCGTGAACAGGTAGGCGCCGACCGCGGCCACGACAATCAGCACGAAGTAGTCGCGCAAGAAGTACGCGCCGAAGAGCAGGGCGATCGCGGTCAGAACCGCGAGCGCGCGCTTTTGGTTGAGCGTGAATTCGGTGTCCACCGGACCGCCCTCCGCGTCGTCGCCGCTGAGGGAACCTTAGCCCCGGCCCGGTGTTTTCGTCAGCGACGCGCGGGCGGGCTACTTCCCCCCGCTGGCCGGCGCGGGCGAGCCCGCCTGCGCCTGGCTCTTCATCCGCTGGAACATGTCGACGTAATACGGCAGGCATTCCGACATGGCACGTTCGGTGGTGTACGGGGGCTCGTATCCGAGGTCGCGGCGCGCCTTGGCGATCGAGAAGTAATTGTCCAGATAGAGCCGCTCGACGGCGAGCGGCTCGAGCAGGGGCGCGGGGATGCCGAAGCGGAAATGCAGCCGCTGCCAACCGGTCATCGCCGCGCGGACCATCGGGCCGTTGATTCGCACCCGGGGCCAGTTCACGCCGCAGGCCTCGACCACGGGCCGGGCGAACTCGAACATGTTGATCGGGTCGTCGTCGTTGATGAAATAGGCCTGGCCGGGCGCGGTGCCGCCGGGGACCAGGTGCTGAGCGGCGAGGATGAAACCGTGAATCAGGTTGTGCACGTACGAGTTGTCCAGCTTCGCCGACTTCCGGCCGATCAGCACCTTGACGTGCCCGGCGATCACGCTTTCGAACAGCTTGCGGAACATCGTCTGATCGCCGCGGCCCCAGATGCCACTGGGCCGGATCGCGCAGGTGAGCATGCCGCCAACACCGTTCTGCGACAAGACGAATCGCTCGGCGACGACCTTCGTTTCGGTGTAGAGGTCGTTGAACCGGGTGGTGTAGGGCAGCGTCTCGTCCCCGCCGGGGATGTTCTGGCCGCCCATCACCACGCTGTTGGAGGACGTGTAGACGAAGCGCTTCACCCCGGCCGCCTGCCCGGCGTGCACCAGGTTCTCGGTGCCGCCGACGTTGACGCCGAAGCTGCGTTGCCGGTACGCCTCGGTCACCGATGCGCCGCCCATCAGCTCGATGATCGCCGCGGTGTGGAAGACCGTGTCGATGCCGTCGACCGCCCGGGCGCAGACGGTCGTGTCGGTGATGTCCCCCTCGAGCACTTCGAGTTGCGGGTGCTCGGCCAGCGGGGAGGGCGCGCGGTCGAACGATCGCACCTGGTGGCCGCGGTCCAGCAGGGTGCTAACGAGGTTGGCGCCGACGAACCCGGAGCCGCCGGTGACCAGCACGCGGCCGAGTTCGGTGGTCAGTGATGCATCAGCCATGCGCCGAATCCTAACTGAAACGTGTTCCAATTCGAAAGAAAGTCACCCATGCGCTTGTGCGAGGTGGCCGAAATCAGGGCTCGTCGGCCTGGCCGGCCGCCAGCGCGTCCTCGATGCGCTTGCGGGCTCCAGCTAAATGCTCCTCACACCTTTTTGCCAGCTGTTCGCCCCTTTCCCAGAGCTCCAGCGACTCATCGAGGTCCAGCCCACCCTGTTCCAGCAGGCGCACCACTTCGATCAGCTCGTCGCGGCACGCCTCATAACCGAGTTCACTAATGGGCGTAATCGACTTGTCCTCTTCGTTAGGCGCCATCGGTCCGTCCCTCGCTCACTGCGGCGATCGCGCCGTCGGCAACCCGCACCCGCAACCGGCGGCCGGCGGGCGCGTCGCTCACCGACCGCAGCACCGCCGGCGCCCCGGTGTCGGGCACCGCCTGGACCACCGCGTAGCCGCGGGCCAGTGTCGCCGCCGGGCCCAGCGTCGCCAGCCGCGCGCTCAGGTGGCCGACGCGCTCGGTCTCGGCGGCGGTCAGGCGGGTGACGTCGCGGCGAATCGCCGACCGCGCGCGGTGAATCTCGTCCGCGCGCGCCGTCAGGGCCGCCAGCGGCTCGGCGAGCACCGGTCGGCTGCGGATCTGCGCCAGCGCGCGTTGTTCGCGAGACACCCAGCTGCGCAGCGCCTGCGCGCTGCGCCGGCGCAGGTCAGCGATCAGGCGCTGCTCGGCGGCGGTGTCGGGCACCACCTTCTTGGCGGCGTCGGTGGGGGTGGCGGCGCGCAGGTCGGCCACCAGGTCGCACAGCGGGTTGTCGGGTTCGTGACCGACCGCGCTGACCACCGGCGTGCGGCAGGCCGCGATCGCGCGGCACAGCGTCTCGTCGGAAAACGGCAACAGGTCCTCGACGCTGCCGCCGCCGCGGGCCACCACGATGACGTCGACCTCGCTATGGCGGTCCAGTTCGTACAGCGCCTCGACGATCTGCGCCACCGCGTTGGGCCCCTGGACCGCGGTGTTGCGCACGGCGAACCTTACGCCGGGCCAGCGCCCGGTGGCCACCGTCGTCACGTCGCGTTCGGCGGCGCTGGCCCGGCCCGTGATGAGGCCGATCATGTTGGGCAGGAACGGGATTGGCCGCTTGAGCCGCGGATCGAAGAGCCCTTCGGCGTCCAACAGCCGGCGCAACCGATCGATCCGTGCCAGCAGCTCGCCCACGCCGACGGCGCGAATCTCGGACAGGCGCAACGAGAACGTGCCGCGACCGGTGTAGAACGACGGCTTGCCGCAGACCACCACCTGCGTGCCCTCGGCCAGCTTCACCGGCGCGTTGGCCACCAGGTCACGCGAGCACGTCACGGTCAGCGACATGTCGGCGGCCGGGTCGCGCAGCACCATGAACACCGTCTTGGAGTCGGGGCGCGCGCTGATCTGGGCCAGCTGGCCCTCCACCCATACCGTGCCGAGTTTGTCGATCCAGCCCGCGACTCGAATTGCCACCGCGCGCACCGGAAATGGGTTCTCGGCGGAGTTGGGTTCGGACTGTGCGGCCGGGGTCACTTCGCGTTCGCGCGGGTGATCCTGTTGGCGAGCAGCGTCTGGAACGGCGCGCGCGCCTTGGTGGCCTGCTCGTAGGCCAGCAGGGCTTCGAGTTCGTCGACGCTCAGCGATTGCAGGCGGGCCCGCAGCTGCGCCAGCGTCAGCGTCGCGTAGTCAAGCTCGGCCACCACCGACGGTTGCGGAACCGACGGCGCGTCCGAAGATTTTCTGCCCTGCTTCAACGGGGCGGCGTCGGAGGCGGCGTCCGCGAGCGTGTACAAGGCGAACCGTCCCTCGGTGCGGCGGTCGCCGTCGCCGTTGCCGTTCTCGGCGGGGCCGGGCGCGTCGACGGCGTCGGGCAGGTCCTCGTCGAACGTCGCCCATTCCGGCTGCTCGTCCTTGGGCGGGAAGATGTTCTCCAGGGTGCTGTCGCCCTTGATCGCCAACTCGGCGAGATTCTGCTGAAATCGCATCACAAGGTGGGCCGCCTGACTGGCTAAGGTCATGGGGTACATCAGGATGGTTTTCGGCAGCTTCATGGTCTCCTCGACGGCGACTGTCGCCGCGCCGACCAATAGTCGAACTCCATACGGTGCAGTGGCCATGGGTCCAAGATTGCCCTACGCGACGGCTAACTCCAAGCCCGCCCGCGCGAGTTGGCAAGCCCGCGGCGGCAGAACGTACCCTGGTGTCATGCCGCCGACTGTCGACATGGGAATTCCCGGCGCGTCCAGCTCGGTAGCCAGCGATCCAGCCCGCAAGCGAGTGCTTCTGGCCGAGCCGCGTGGTTACTGCGCGGGCGTGGATAGGGCCGTCGAGACGGTCGAACGCGCGCTGGAAAAGCACGGCCCGCCGGTGTACGTGCGTCACGAGATCGTGCACAACCGGCACGTGGTGAACACGCTGGAAAAGGCCGGTGCCGTGTTCGTCGAGGAGACCGACGAGGTGCCCGAGGGCTCCATCGTGGTGTTCTCCGCACACGGGGTCGCGCCGACGGTGTACGCCGCGGCCGCCGAACGCAACCTGCACACCATCGACGCCACCTGCCCGCTGGTGACCAAGGTGCACAACGAGGCCAGGCGGTTCGCGCGCAACGACTACGACATCCTGCTGATCGGCCACGAGGGGCACGAGGAGGTCATCGGGACCTCCGGCGAGGCGCCCGACCACGTGCAGCTGGTCGACGGGGTCGCGGCCGTCGACAATGTGACGGTCCGAGACGAGAACAAGGTGGTCTGGTTGTCGCAGACCACGCTGTCGGTCGACGAGACCATGGAAATCGTCGAGCGGCTGCGGCAACGGTTCCCGAAGCTGCAGGACCCGCCCAGCGACGACATTTGTTACGCGACCCAGAACCGCCAGGTTGCCGTCAAGGCCATGGCGCCCGAATGCCAGCTGGTGATCGTCGTCGGGTCCCGGAATTCGTCGAACTCGGTGCGGCTGGTCGAGGTGGCGCTGGGCGGCGGCGCCGCGGCCGCCCACCTGGTCGACTGGGCCGACGACATCGACCCCGCCTGGTTGGAGGGTGTGACCACCGTGGGCGTGACCTCCGGCGCATCCGTGCCCGAGGTGTTGGTGCGCGGTGTGCTCGAGCGGCTGGCCGACTGCGGCTACGACGTGGTGCAGCCGGTCACCACGGCGCAGGAAACCCTGGTGTTCGCGCTGCCGCGCGAGATCCGGTCACTTATCTGACCTCACGGCGCTCAGCCGTCGTATTCCCATTCGGTCGGGGGCCGCTGCGGCCGGCCATACGTCCGGGAGCGGTCGCGCTGCTCGTCGGACGCGCCGGCATCCCGGTAGCGGACCTGAGAGATCGGGTGATGGGTGCCGTTGTTGCCGGTTGGGGCGGGCCGCCGGCGCCTCGGCTCGTAGCGGTCGTAACTGTCGTAACGGCTGGGCGGCGGGTCGTAGGAGTCGCCGTAGAAGTCCCCGCCGTCGAAACGGCTGCCCCGCGGCCTGGGCTGGTCGTTGTAGGGCCGCTCGTAGGGGCTGCGGCGGGTGCGCGGCTCGCGGCGGCCCTCCCGGGGAGATTGGCCGCGCGGGTCCTGGTCGCCCTCCGGCCGGGGTCGGCGCCGCGACCGGCGGGGCGGCTCGGCGGCGTCGTAGTCCCGGGCGGTCGCCGAGCTTCTGCGCTTCGAGCGGCGCTCGCCCGGCTCACCCGTGTCGTCCAGCGGCTCCCGGGTGCGCCGGGAATGGGTCCGCGCGGAGCGGGCCGCGGTTCGATCGCCGTTGGCCGTCCGGCGGGTCCGCGAGGAGGACTTGCCACCGCGGCCGCGACGCTCCTTCGCGGGGGCGTCGGCGTCGACGTCGTCTTCGTCGGGGTGCAGCATCGCCCGCAGCTTGGCGACGATGCCGCCGAATGCGGCCTTGCGTTCGGCGGGCTCCGCGTCGTCGGGGGTGTTCGTCGTCGCGGTCGTCCGTTGCGACATGCCGAAGTACCACCGGACCAGCCCGATCAGCAGCACCACGCCGGCCGTGCCCAGCATCAGCGGGAAGCGCTCGATGAGGGGATAGCCGCAGTTGATCAGCAGGTCCTTGACATGGCCGACCTTGCCGTCGTGGAACAACCAGTAGGCGCCGGGCACCGCGCCGAACAGGATCAGCGGGGGTTGGATGATCGCGGTGAACAACCCGTCCTGGCGCACCGCGAGCACCGCCGCCACGCAGCCGGCTATATAGAAGCCCGCGAAGACGTGGGTCAGCTCCTTGTGGCCGGCGTCAATCCCGTACCCGATGGCGGTGGCGGTAACGGCGAGGAGCAGGGCGGCGTACCACGGCACACCTGGGATATCTGGGTGAATCGAGCGGTGGGAGGCGTCCACCTTCGACGTTGCCCGCTGTCCTGACACATGTAGACCGTACCGGCAATGGGCCGAAAGGCCCGTAAATGCCTCGTCGGGATGCCGGGCGTGCCATGCCCCGGAGCCGGAGGGGCGGCGCCCCCGCCGACCCCTAGACTTGAGTCCCTGTGAGCCTGAGCCTGGGAATCGTGGGTCTGCCCAACGTGGGTAAGTCGACGCTGTTCAACGCCCTGACCCGCAACGACGTGCTGGCGGCCAACTACCCGTTCGCGACTATCGAGCCGAACGAGGGCGTCGTTCCGCTGCCCGATCCGCGACTGGACAAGCTCGCCGAGCTGTTCGCGTCGCAGCGCACCGTCCCGGCGCCGGTGACGTTCGTGGACATCGCCGGCCTGGTCAAGGGCGCGTCCGAGGGGGCCGGCCTCGGCAACAAGTTCCTGGCCCACATCCGCGAATGCGACGCCATCTGCCAGGTGGTCCGGGTGTTCTCCGACGACGACGTGACGCATGTGGCCGGTGAGGTGGATCCCCGCTCCGATATCGAGGTCGTGGAGACCGAGCTGATCCTGGCCGACCTGCAGACCCTGGAGCGCGCGCTGCCGCGGCTGGAGAAGGAGGCTCGCACCAACAAGGAGCGCAGGCCGGTGTACGACGCGGCGGCCGCCGCCCAGGAAACCTTGAACGGCGGCAAGACGCTGTTCGGCGCCGGGGTGGACGCCTCCCTGCTGCGTGAGCTGAACCTGTTGACCACCAAGCCTTTTCTGTATGTCTTCAATGCCGACGAGGCGGTGCTGACCGACGCGGCGCGCGTCGCCGCGCTGCGTGAACTGGTGGCGCCGGCCGACGCGGTGTTCCTCGACGCGGCCATCGAGGCGGAGCTGAACGAGCTCGACGACGAGTCGGCGACCGAACTGCTCGAGTCGATCGGGCAGACCGAACGCGGCCTGGATGCGCTGGCGCGCGCGGGTTTTCACACCCTGAAGCTGCAGACGTTTTTGACGGCGGGCCCAAAAGAGGCGCGCGCCTGGGTGATTCACCAGGGCGATACCGCACCCAAGGCCGCCGGGGTGATTCACACCGACTTCGAGAAGGGCTTCATCAAGGCCGAGATCGTGTCCTACGACGACCTGATCGCCGCGGGCTCCATGGCGGCGGCCAAGGCGGCCGGCAAGGTCCGGATGGAGGGCAAGGACTACGTCATGGCCGACGGCGACGTGGTGGAGTTCCGCTTCAATGTCTAGGGCTCGATGACTTCTGCTCATCGCGCAGGTCTTTAATACCGTGGGAACCCTCTGTTACACCGCGACGGTGTCTCTCGACGGCTACGTTGCCGACGGCAGCGGCGACTTCCAGTGGTCGGCCCCGAGTGATCCGGTGTTCGCCGCCCATGTCGACCGCATGGCTGAGGTGTCGACCGAAGTGTTGGGGCGGAAGACTTTCGCGCTGATGCAGTACTGGGAGACCGATTCAGAGGACGAAGAGTGGGGCGCGGCGGAGCGGGAGTTCGCCCAGCGCTGGCGGTGCATCCACAAAGTGGTGGTTTCGTCGACGCTGACGCGCGAGGAGATCGACTCGGACCGCGTCCGTCTGGTACCCGAACTGCGCTTGGCCGAATTGAAGCGGATCGTCGCGCGGGCCGAGGGCATAGTCGAGATCTTCGGACCCACCACCGCGGCCGCCGCGATCCGAGCTGGCCTGATCGACGAGTTCCAGTTCTTCGTGGTGCCGAAGATGGTGGGCGCAGGCCTACGTGCCCTACCCGACGGCGTGCGCCAGGATCTGAGTCTCGCCGCGCACAGCGTGTTCGACGACGGCACCGTTCATCTGCGATTCCTGTCTCGCCCCCCGTGAAGTTTCAAGCGACTTGTCGGTGGGCGCACGTAGCGTGCACGGCGTGAAACTTGTGTCCATCCGCATCATCACCGCCGACGTGAAGCTCCTCGTCTCGTTCTACGAGTCGGTCACTAAAGCGGAGGCCGTCTGGGCCAATGACCTGTTCGCCGAGATTCCCACGCCGGTGGGCACGCTGGCGATCGGTAGCGACAAGACCGTTCCGCTGTTCGGCGCCGGGTCCGCCGAGCCCGCGGCGAATCGAAGCGCCATCGTCGAGTTCATGGTCGACGACGTGGACGCCGAATATGAGCGCCTGCGCGCCCAATTGGACGAGGTCGTCACCGAGCCGACCACCATGCCCTGGGGCAACCGGGCGTTGCTGTTCCGCGATCCCGACGGGAACCTCGTCAATCTGTTCACTCCGGTCACCGACCAGGCCCGCGCCAAGTTCGGGGTTTAGCGGCTCGCTGGAGCTGCCGCGTGAGTTTCTAGCGCGGCTTCAGCCGGAAGATCGGAATGTCTCGGCCCGCGGGCGCGGCCTGATCCCGGTAATGGGCGTAACCCGAATAGATCCGGTTGGCCAGTTCGAACAGTCGGGCGTACTCGTCGGGATCTTTGACCGGCTGGGCGGTGAAGGGCTGGCCGCCGAACTCGCAGTCCGGATGCGCCTTCAAGTTGTGGTACCACTGCGGGTGTTTGGTGCCGCCGAAGTTCGAGGCGAGCAGGATGACGTCGGGCCCGTCGTGGAAGTAGGTGAGTTGCACTTCGCGCTTCTGGCCGGACTTGGCGCCCGTGGTGACGAGCGGGGCGTTGATGATCGCGCCCATGTTGACCCGCCCGCCGGTGAGACGAAACAGGTACGGATCGGTATGGCGCGCGATGTGACGGGCCATGAACTGCCCCGCGCGCGAACGTCCGAATCGAACACTGGCCCGATACAACGCGCCCCGTCGCTTATGCGGGTCCACGTACCGCAGCGGCATGTCCCGACAATACGTGCGCGGCATCGAGGCAAACTTTGGGGCTTGCCTGGATTCCGGTCTGGGGGAAATGCTCTAGGGATGGTGGAACGAGTGCGGCCGTGGGTCTGGCGGTTCGCGGAAACGTTGGTGGGCTGCGCGTTGGCGTTGTCCGGCCCTGCGCTGGCGAGCGGCGTGGCCCACGCGGCCCCGACCTCGCACTGGTGCCCCGGCAGTCCATGGGACCCGAGCTGGGGCACCGTCTACGACTGGGACTGGCATCAGTGCCACGACTGGCAAGGGCCGGCGGGCCAGAGCTTCCCGGCGGGTGCGGGACCGTGGGGACCGACGCCCTTCTGGGCGCCGCCGCCACCACCGCCACCCTCGTGGGCACCCGGCGCCAAGCTGATGTGGAATCCGACCGGCGCCGGCAATTGGGGATTCTGGAACCACGGGATCTGGACTCCGGTCTGACGGAGGGGTCGAACGGTCGCGGGAGGAGGCCTGATGCGGTGGCGGGGTGTGTGTCACGTCGAGTTCGCGGTTCTGGACTATGACGAATCGATCGCGTTCTACGACGCACTGTTCGGCTGGCTCGGCTACAGCAGCTTCTCCTCTCTGAACATGGAGTACCAGTCGACGTATTACATGACGCGTAATGCCAACCCGCACAGCTACATCGGCATCCAGCCGGCCCGCTCCGGAGGGAAGCTGACGCACCGCGACCAGGCGGTCGGGATCAATCACGTCGCCCTGTGGGCCCGCGGCAGGCGAGAAGTCGACCGCTTCCACCGCGAGTTCCTTTGCGATCGAGGCATCCCGGTGACCGACGAGCCGAAGGAGTACCCGCAATACTGGCCCGGTTACTACGCCGTGTTCTTCGACGACCCGATCAACGGGATCCACTGGGAGCTGGCGTGGGTTCCGAAAGTCCCTACCCCTCCACAATTTTGGCGGTTCTATCGGTCAATCCGTGCTTTCGCGAAGGTGAGACCCGACCTGGCCGACACGGTGCCGGGCGTCCTTTGGCAGGCCAGGAGAACACTGCCAACCGCGTCGAACCCGACAAGTTGCAGGCTCCCGTCGCGGCGTTAGAGTGAGGCGTGGTCACCGGGGATAACCCTGACAAGGCCGACGAGCTCGAACGCCGGGCCGCCGCGCTCGATGAGCGCGAGGATGCGGTCGAAGAGCGTGAGGTCGAGCTCAAGAGGCGCGAATGGCTGGCCGGCAGGCGCGATCGGGTCGCCGATAATCGCGATCGAATCGCCGATGACCGCGAACGGGCGGCGGACGAGCGGGAGCGGCGCGCCGACGAACGCGAGGGCACGGCCGCGGAGCGCGAGCGCGAGCGCATGCGGCGGGAGGACGACCAGACGAAGCGGTCGGAGGCCCGCGAGAAGCGTGACCAAGCCAGCATCGACCGTGAGATGGCCGAGTCCGAACGAGGCTACGAGCCCGACCGGTAAGTTTGCTGGCTAGCGATCTGCGGCGCGGGCGCATTTGCGCTAATGTGGGGCGTAAGCCATTATCCGCTTAGCGAATGACGTACGCCACAATTTTTGGCGAACATTCGCAGCTATTGCTAGCGTCCCCGGCCATGGTAGTACTTGCAACATTGATGTCATTGATCAATCAGGTTTCTGGGACGCCTTATATTCCGGGCGGAGATTCTCCCGCCGGGACGGATTGCTCGGGGCTCGTTTCCTGGGTTGCCAATGCGGCATCCGACCGGCCGGTCTTCGGAAACCGGTTCAACACCGGAAATGAGGAGGCGGCTTTGTTGGCGCGCGGCTTCCAGTACGGAACCGCCCCCAACGCCCTCGTGATCGGGTGGAACGGCGGCCACACGGCCGCCACGCTGCCGGATGGGACCCCGGTAGCCAGTGGTGAGCGCGGTGGCGTGCACATCGGTGGCGCCGGCGCCTACCAGGCGGGCTTCACCCACCACATGTTCCTGCCCATGCCCGACACCGAGGGAGTCCTGCCCCCGCCGCCGGACGCGCCGCCCCCGCCACCGGACGCGCCGCCGCCGCCGCCGGATGCTACGCCGGTCCTGGTCGACGCCATGGCCCCCGCGCCCCCGGCTCCGCCGGCGCCGGAATTGCCGCCGCCCGGCGATCCGGGAATTGCGAATCCCTAACGAATTGAATTCGCGAAGGCCTCAATCTATTGCGTGACTATTAGACGCGTATAGGACACGCAAATAGCACGGGCCGTTGTGCGAAGTGAAATAGCTCCGAATACACAGCAACTGTGAGCCAGGCCACTTTGCGCGGTGCTTCAGCGCTTCGCGATTAGCACGCGAGCAAACCGATAGTGCGCCTCGGGCATCCATTCCGATGCCCGGGGCGCACTTTGCTGGCGGCGCCCCCGACCGGTTGCGAATATGCTGGTGCCTGCTCGGCGGCGTCGAGCGGGCACACTTCCAGACGAGCGAGGCGGGGGCCGGCCATGATCTTCATCGTCGTCAAATTCGAGACCAAAGCGGACTGGACGGACCGCTGGCCCGATCTCGTCGCCTCTTTCACCGCGGCAACGCGCGCGGAGGAGGGCAACCTGTGGTTCGAGTGGTCGCGCAGCCTGGACAACCCCGCCGAGTACGTCTTGGTAGAGGCGTTCCGTGACGACGAGGCGGGCGGCGTCCACGTCAACAGCGACCACTTCAAGCGGGCGATGCGCGAGCTTCCCCAGGCGCTGAAGTCCACGCCCAAGATCATCAACCAGACGATCGACGCGGCGCGGTGGTCCGAACTGAGTGAGATGGCGGTCGACTAGCCGACTTCGCCTACGGTGACGGCGATTTCGTCGCCCAGCCGGTAACCCGGCGCGAGCGGAAGCACATCACCGCTCCAGAACTTGCCCGGGTCGAACCAGTTCGTGTCCTTGTCGGTGTTGAGCAGCCCCATCTCCTCGTAGGTGATCGCCACCGTCTCCGCGCAATAAGCCGTGGAAAGGCTCATCTTGCGCTGTTCCCGTCGGCGCCGGGTCTGCTCTCGAATCTTGCTGTCCACCAACGGGATTCCGCGCACCCAGTCGTTGATGGTGGGCAGGCGCCCACGGAACCAGCGACCGGTCAGCCGGGCGGTGGTGGGAAACGCCGTCCCGTCCATGCGCGCGATCACGCGCAGCAGCTTGTTCTCCTGGTCGCGGGTGGGATTCGGCGTCAGCTGACGCAGCCAGCACCGCTGCTGGTATCGCTGGGTCCACTGCAGGACCGCCTGCTGCAGGTCGTTGAGTTGCACGCCGCGGTGGTTGGTGCCGGTCCACATGTCGACGAGCTTGTCGCCCAACTCGGCATGCCAGATCAACGGCGGCAGGTCGTCGATGGCCACCGTCATGCCGACGTGGTTCACCGGGGCGTTGGTCAACGTCTGAATCGCGCGGTCGGGCCGCGAGCGCCCGCGGAACAACCAAAGATCGCCGGTGCGAGTTTCGTTCAGCGCCTCATCGAGGGTCAGCGTCATGAGCCTGTCGATGCCTGTGTCCGGTTGCAAGAGCACACAAAGTTAATCACAGGGCGCATACGCTGTGGTGATGCGCAGTGTGTGGAAATGGCTTGGGCTGGCCGGCGTCGCCGGCGTCGTCGCCGGCGGCGCGCTGGTGGTTCGCGACCAACGCAAACGGCGCGCCTACACCGCCGACGAGGTCCGGTCGCGCCTGCATCAACGGCTGGCCGAATACGAAGCGGATGGTTTTCAGTCCAGATCGGGATCGGGCGGGGCCTCCACCGCGAACAGCGAATAGGTCCCCGAAAAGCCTTTCAGTTCAACCTCGCGGCCCTCGTCGAAGCCAATGTCGTCGCAGTCGGAAAGGGCATCCCGCACCGGTTGACTCACCAAGATCTCGCCACCGGCGGCCTTGGCCGCCACCCGCGCCGCCATCGCGACGTTGCGGCCGAACAGGTCGTCGCCGCGGCGTACTGAGCGACCCATGTGGATGCCGATCCGAACGCGAATCTCCTCGTGCCGCTTGCGTTTTGCGTCCTTGCGAAGTGCGCGCTGTAGGTCGACGCCACATCGCACCGCTTGGTCGGCGCGGGAGAAGGCGACCATGAAACCGTCGCCCTGGCTCTTCACCACGTGACCGGACCGCTTCTGCACCAGGTCCGACACCAGCTTGTCGTGCGCCGCAATGAGCTTGACCCAGGCCCGGTCGCCGATGCGCTCGTTGAGGGCGGTGGATTCCTCGATGTCGGAGAACAGGATCACCACCCGGCCGTCCGGCGTGACCCGGGCCAGGTCGGGCCGCTCCACCTCGGCCCAGTCGGCGAGGTCCTCGATCGAGCTGCGTACGGCCGCGCCGAACCCTTCCTTGCGCAACAGGTTGGCGGTGTTCCACACCCGCTTGACCGCCTCGCGCCCACCGGACAGCAGCTGAGTGCGAGCGTCGGTGCGGTGCCGCAACTCCTCGATCTCCTCGCGGCTGCGCACCAGCAGGCGGGACAGCACGGCGAGGCCGACTCCCTCGATCACGGCGAGGCCTGCCAGTACGTAGACCGTGATATGCAGCGCGTCGCCCACGCAAGCATCCTGCCAAATGCCGCGATGGCGTGAGGTTGTCGGGCCTGGGCGCGGTGTCTAGTGTTAGGTCCGACCGCCGCGGGTAGTGAGTCTTCAAAGAGCCAACGACTATCGAAGGGTGCGGGCTTGGCTGACGGCGGTGACAGCTCCTCGAACAAGCTGGTGATCTTCGGCATCACCGGCGACTTGGCGCGCAAGATGACCTATCGCGCCCTGTACCGCCTCGAGGCGCGCGAGTTGTTGGACATCCCGATCATCGGGGTGGCCAGCGACGACATCCCGCTCGAGAAACTCGTCGAGCGGGCCCGCGACGCCATCAAGGCCTCCGGTGAGAAGTTCGACGACGCGGTGTTCGACCGTCTGGCCGGCCGGCTGTCCTACCTGCACGGCGACGTCACCGACGAACAGCTCTACGGCCAGCTCGCCCAGAAGATCGGCAAGGACTGCCGCCCGCTGTACTACCTGGAAATGCCGCCGTCCTTGTTCGCGCCGATCGTCGAAAACCTGGCCAAGGCCGACCTGCTGGAGTGCGCGCGCGTCGCGGTGGAAAAGCCGTTCGGCCACGACCTGGCCTCCGCGCGGGACCTGAACGCCCGGCTGCGCGCGGTGCTCGACGAGGACCAGATCCTGCGCGTCGACCACTTCCTGGGCAAGCAACCCGTCGAGGAACTGCAGTACCTGCGCTTCGCGAACAACGCCCTGGCCAAGGTGTGGGACCGCGACAGCATTTCCGAAATCCACATCACCATGGCCGAGGACTTCGGCATCGAGGACCGCGGCAAGTTCTACGACGCGGTGGGCGCCCTGCGTGACGTCGTGCAGAACCATTTGCTGCAGGTGCTCGCGCTGGTCGCGATGGAACCCCCGGTCGGTCCCAGCGCCGACGACCTGAACGACAAGAAGGCCGAGGTGTTCCGGGCGATGCCCGCGCTGGATCCCGAGCGTTGCGTGCGTGGCCAGTACCGCGGCTACACCGACGTCGACGGCGTGGCCAAGGATTCGCAGACCGAGACCTATATCGCGCTGCGCACCGAGATCGACAACTGGCGCTGGGCAGGCGTGCCGATCTTCCTGCGTGCGGGAAAGGCGCTGCCGGAGAAGGTCACCGAGGTGCGGATGTTCCTCCACCACGTTCCGGGGTTCTCGTTCCTGCCGAACCGCCGGCCGCCCGAGCCCAACCAGATCGTGCTGCGCATCGATCCCGATCCGGGCATGCGTCTGCAGTTGTCCGCCCAGGTCGGCGACGGCTGGCACGACGTGCACCTGGACTCCTCGTTCGCCGAGGATCTCGGGGAAGCCGTGCGCCCCTACGAACGACTCCTGTACGCCGCGCTCACCGGGGATCGGCAGCTGTTCGCCCGGGAAGACGCGATCGAGGAGACCTGGCGGATCGTGCAGCCGGTGCTGGACAAGCCGGGCCGGATCCACCACTACGACCAGGGCACCTGGGGACCCGAGGCCGCGCAGTCGTTGCTGCACGGCCACCGCAGCTGGCAGGAGCCGTGGCTGCCTAAGCAGACGTCGTCACAGTAAGGAGATCGAGAAGAGATGCAGCTCGGGATGATCGGCCTCGGCCGGATGGGAGCGAACATCGTCCGCCGGGTCGCCAAGGACGGACACGAATGCGTGGTCTACGACCACAACCCCGACGCCGTCAAGGCGATGTCGGGGGAGGAGCGAACCACCGGGGTGTCGTCGCTGCAGGAGCTCGCCGAGAAGCTGACCGCGCCACGGGTCGTCTGGGTGATGGTGCCGGCGGGGACCATCACGACGGGGGTCATCGACGAGTTGGCCACCACGCTGGAGGCCGACGACATCGTGATCGACGGTGGCAACTCGTACTACCGCGACGACATCACCCACGCGAAGACGCTGTCGGACAAGGGAATTCATCTACTCGACTGCGGCACCAGCGGAGGCGTGTGGGGCCGGGAACGCGGCTACTGCCTGATGATCGGCGGCGACGACGACGCTTTCCTGCACGCCGAACCGATCTTCGCGAGCGTCGCACCCGGGGTGGACGCGGCGCCGCGCACCCCCGGGCGCACCGGTGAGGTCGCGCGATCGGAAAAGGGTTACCTGCATTGCGGGCCGTCCGGCGCCGGGCACTTCGTGAAGATGGTGCACAACGGCATCGAGTACGGAATGATGGCCTCGCTCGCCGAGGGGTTGAACATCCTGCGCAACGCCGACATCGGCAAGCACATCGAGCAGGGGGACGCCGAGACGGCGCCGCTGTCGAATCCGGAGTACTACCAATACGATTTCGACATCCCCGAGGTCGCCGAGGTGTGGCGCCGCGGCAGCGTCATCGGCTCCTGGCTGCTGGACCTGACCGCGAGCGCGCTGCGCGAATCGCCCGACCTCAAGGAGTTCTCGGGACGGGTCTCCGACTCAGGGGAGGGCCGCTGGACCGCCATCGCGGCGATCGACGAGGGAGTGCCGTCGCCCGTGTTGACGACCGCGTTGCAGTCCCGCTTCGCCTCGCGGTCACTCGATGACTTCGCCAACAAGGCGCTGTCGGCGATGCGCAAGCAGTTCGGCGGTCACGCGGAGAAGCCGGCTAACTAGTGCCGTTTGACGAACTTCACCACGGCGTCGCTGAACGCGTCGTTGTCGTCGCCGGCCGCCGTGTGCCCGGCGTTGGACAGCTCGACGAACTCCGCGCGGGGCACGGTGGCGAGGAAATGGCGGACCCCTTCGGGGCTCACGACGTCGGACAGCTTCCCGCGGATGAGCAGGACGGGAATCGACAGGCTCTTGGCGGCCTGCTCGAACTTCTCCGTCCGGAGCTCGGGATCGTCGCCGGGTTTGGTCATGAACGCCGGGTCCCAGTGCCAGTACCAGCGGCCATCGCGTAGGCGCAGGTTCTTCTTCAGCCCTTCGGGGCTGCGCGGCTTCTCCCGGTACGGCAGGTAGGCGGCGACGGCGTCGGCGGCCTCGTCGAGAGAGTCGAAACCGTCGAGGCCGCTGATCATGAAGTCGCGAATGCGCGCGCTGCCGCCCTTCTCGAAGCGGGGCACCACGTCGACGAGGACCAGGCGGGTCACGCTCGCCGGGCCGGCCCGGTGAGCGGCGAGGATGCCGGTCAGGCCGCCCATGCTCGCCCCGATGATCATCACCGGCCGGCCGATCGCGCCGATCACCTTCAACACGTCGGCGGTCAAAGTGTCCACGTCGTAGTCGGCGTTGGGTGCGCGATCGCTGTCCCCGTGGCCACGGCTGTCCAGCGCCACGACGTGCAGGCCCTGATCGGCCAGGACTTGGCCGGTGTTCTTCCAGGAATGCCGGTTCTGGCCGCCGCCGTGCAGCATGAGCACGCTGGGCCGTCCCGCACCGTCGGTGCCGCGATTCCACTCGTCGGCGACCAGGGTGATCCCACCGGCCCCGGAAAACTCGACCGTCTCGGGGGTGCTGGTGACGGTGCTCATGCGACCTGACGTTACCTAGACCGTTTCCAGGGTCGACCGCGCGGTGACTTTTCGCCGCCGGCGGGGTCTGTCATGACGTACCGAAAGAGCCGACAAGGAGGCCACGACCCCATGCCAGCGATCACCCCGTCGTTATGGTTCGACCACAACCTGCAGGAGGCGGCCGAGTTCTACACCTCGGTGTTCCCCAACTCGCACATCGAGGGGTTCAACCGAACCACCGAGGCCGGACCGGGTGAACCGGGCACGGTCCTGTCGGGCAGCTTCGTGTTGGACGGCAGCCGGTTCATCGGCATCAACGGCGGCCCGCACTTCCAGTTCAGCGAAGCCGTGTCCTTCACCGTCCACTGCAAGGACCAGGAGGAGGTCGACTACTACTGGGAGCGGCTGACCGATGGCGGCGAGGAATCGCAATGCGGTTGGTGCAAAGACCGCTTCGGGCTGAGCTGGCAAATCGTCCCCGACCGGCTCTACGAGCTGATCGGCGGCCCCGATCGGGCCCGCGCGGCGGCCGCCACCCAAGCGATGTACGGCATGCGGAAGATCATCATCGCCGAGCTGGACAGCGCCGCCGCGCAGGTGTAGCGAAACCGACTGCGGCATAGTCGCTTTGACTCCCATGGGCATGCGGTCGGTGCGTCGTCGACCCGCACGCGTTAGGTTGGTCGGTGCGGACGCGCCGAACAGGGAGTCAATATGGGTGAACCAGGCTGGATCGACGTGCCCAGCCCCGCCGGGGACCTGAAGGCACTCACCTGGGGGCCACGCGATGCCCCCGTCGCGTTGTGCCTGCACGGCTTCCCCGACACCCCCTACGGCTTTCGCAAGATCGCCCCGCGGCTCGTCGACGCCGGGTGGCGGGTGGTGGCGCCGTTCATGCGCGGGTACGCGCCGTCGTCGATCGCCGCCGACGGCAGCTATCACGTCGGGGCGATGATGGACGACGCCCTGCGGGTGCGCGAGGCAGCGGGGGGCACCGACCGTGACGTGGTGATCGGCCACGACTGGGGAGCGATCGCGGCCACCGGCCTGGCCGCCATGCCCGACAGCCCGTTCACCAAGGCGGTGATCATGTCGGTGCCACCCTCGGCGGCGTTCCGTCGCCGGGGCGGCGCCGCGGAACGCGGGCGACTGGCCGGGCACCTGGCGCGTCAACTGCTGCGCAGCTGGTACATCATGTACTTCCAATTGCCTTGGCTGCCCGAGCGTTCCGCGTCCTGGGTGCTGCCGCTGCTGTGGCGGCGGTGGTCGCCGGGCTATCGCGCCGACGAGGACCTGCGCCACGTCGACGCGGCGATCGGCACGCCGGAGAGCTGGCGCGCGGCGCTGGGGCCGTACCGCGCCACGATCCGCAACACCCGGCCGCCGGCGCGATATGCCAAATTGAACGAGCTGTGGACCGCGGAGCCCGTGTGGCCGTGCCTGTACCTGCACGGCCGCGACGACGGTTGCATGACACCGGCTTTCGCCCGCTGGGCGGAGAAGGTGTTGCCGCCGGGCAGCGAGGTGGCGATCGTCGACCACGCGGGACACTTCCTGCAGCTCGAACAGCCCGACAAGGTCGCCGACCTGGTGCTCGGGTTCATCGGCTCAGCCGGCTGAATGGCCGCGCAGCGGATGGCCGCTGTCGACGCGCAGTTCTACTGGATGTCGGCCAAGATCCCCAACGACGAGTTCCTGCTGTACGCGTTCGACGGCGAACCCGCGGACTATTCGGCCGCCGTCGAGCAGGTGTTGGGGCGGGCCCGCGCCTGCCCGGAGCTGGCCCTGCGGGTCCGCGACCGCGGCCGGCTGAGGTACCCGCAGTGGGTGCCGGCGGTCGTGACGGCCGACCGGGTGGTGCGCCACGACCTCGACGGCCCGACGTGGGCGAGTTGCCTGGCGGCCGTCGTCGCCCTGTCCGCTGATCAGCTGGACGTCCAACGGATGCCCTGGCGGCTGCACGTCTTCACCCCCGTGCTGGGCATCCCGGGCGTCACCGGCCCGGCGAGCGTGGCGGTCATGCAGGTCGCGCACGCGCTGGCGGACGGGGCGCGAGCGTCGGCCATGGCGGCCTGGCTGTTCGGCCGGGCGGATCTCGTGCCCGCCGTGCGACGGTTGCGGTCCGGCTTCCTGCCGTGGCGCGCCGCCCGGGCGGCTCGGGCGCATCGCCAATTGACCCGCGACATTCGCTCCGGGGTGGAGGCCGCCGGCGCCGGCCCGCGGCCCCCGCTGCCGACGAACGCGCGGCCCGGGCCGGCCCGATCGGTGCGCACGCTGGTGCGACACCGTTCGCAATTGCGCGGTCCCACGGTCACGGTGGGCGCGCTGAGCGCGGTGTCGACGGCCCTGTCCCAGCTGCTGGGCGATGCCGCCGACACCCTGGGCGCCGAGGTGCCGATGGCCAAACCCGGTGCGGCGCGGGCATATAACCACTTCGGCAACGTCACGGTTGGCCTGTACCCGGCGCTGGACGTCCAGGCCCGCGAGGAACGGATCGCCGCGGAGCTTGCCAACGGACGGCGTCGCTTCGCCCACCCGGCGACGCGCCACGCCGACCAAGCCTTCGCCGCGGTGCCCGCGTCGCTATTGCGCTGGGGCGTAGCCCAATTCGACTTCGACGCCCGCCCTTCGCAGGTGTCCGGCAACACCGTGCTGTCCAGCGTGAACCGCGGGGCCGCCGACCTGGCCTTCGGTGACGCCCGGGTGGCGCTGACGGCGGGCTACCCGGCGCTGTCGCCGGCGATGGGCCTGACACATGGCGTGCATGGCATCGGCGACACGATCGCGATCAGCGTGCACGCGGCCGAGACGGCCGTTCCCGACATCGACACCTACGTGCGGTTGCTGGACGAGGCGCTCTAGCCCTACTGCGCGTCGCCGGATCGGGCCGCCTCCTCGCGCGTCAGGCCGACCGCGGAGATCAGCTCCTCGTGCAGCTCAAACCACACGGTGTGATACGAGTCCATGAGCGGCCTGGTCAGCCAGGCGGGGTCCCCATCGCGGATTTTGCGCAGCGCCGCAACAAGTTTCGCCGAGTAGATGCTCAACCGCGGCAGCTGAGCCGCGGCCGCCTCGACGATCGGCAGCACCCGCGCGTGCACCTTGTCGAGCCGGGCCAGCACCGCGGCATCGTATTCCGCGTCGTCGTGGGTGTTGGCGCTGCCGCCCGGGCCACGCTGGAAGCCGCCTACGACGACTTTCGTCCGGTCAACGCCGATTTCAAGTCTCTCGTGACCGACTGGCAGCTCAAGGGCGGCCCGGGCGGCAGCGCCAACACCCACGACGACGCGGAATACGATGCCGCGGTGCTGGCCCGGCTCGACAAGGTGCA